>CAXBNO010000376.1:0-3970 GCA_963976775.1 uncultured Kordiimonadales bacterium | reverse complement strand
CCATTGTCGGCCCCCTGCGCCTCTCCCGTTTCCAGACTGATGACCCAGTTGTGCAACGGGCAGGTGACAGATGCCCCATGCACGATGCCCTGACTGAGCGGTCCCTGCCTGTGCGGGCAGCGGTCCTCCAGCGCAAAGACATGGTCATCGACGGTACGAAACACCGCGATGCAGCCCTGGGGCAGACGCAGCACCCGCCCGCCGCGCCGTGGCACATCTTCCAGTGCCGCAATATCGAGCCAGCGTTCCGTCGAATGCTGCATCAGGCCACGGCCTCCAGATCAGGGGTTGCGAGGGGAGAGAACTCGTGCGCGTCACGACCGGCCGCCCGTTCCGACCATGGATCGGTCTGGGCAAACTGCTGGGCGAAGTTGAAACGTCCGAGCAGCGCCTTGCGGTTGCCCGCGTCATGCACGACGGCTTCCTGCACATGCTCCATGCCGACGCGCGCCAGCCACTTGTGCATCCGGTCGAGGTAATGCGCTTCCTCCCGGTAGAGCTGCAGCAGGGCGACGCAGTGTTCCATCACCTGCTCCTCCGTCTCGACCTTGCAGAGCGGGACGGTTTCCTTGACCTCCATCCCTGCGGCACCGGCGAACAACAGTTCGTAGCCGCTGTCGACACAGATGACTCCGAAGTCCTTGATGGTGGCTTCGGAGCAGTTTCGCGGACAGCCGGATACGCCCATCTTCACCTTGTGCGGGGTCCATGCGCCCCAGAGGAAGCGCTCCATCCGGACCCCCAGCGAGACCGAGGCCTGGGTGCCGAAACGGCACCATTCGCTGCCGACGCAGGTCTTCACCGTACGCAGTGCCTTGCCGTAGGCGTGACCGGATACCATGCCTGCAGCGTTCAGGTCCGACCAGACGGCGGGCAGGTCTTCCTTCTTCACCCCCAGCAGGTCGATGCGCTGTCCGCCCGTGACCTTGACGGTCGGGATCGCGAACTTGTCCGCCACATTGGCGATGGCGCGCAGTTCGTCCGGCGTGGTGATGCCACCCCACATGCGCGGCACAACCGAATAGGTGCCATCCTTCTGGATGTTGGCGTGGACCCGTTCGTTGATGAACCGGGATTGCTGGTCATCCACATACTCGCCGGGCCAGGTGGCCAGCAGGTAGTAGTTCAGTGCCGGGCGGCACCTGGCGCAGCCGCAGCTGGTCTGCCACTGCAGTTCCTGCATCACCGCCGGAATGGACTTCAGTGCCTTGGCGATGATCAGGCGACGGACCTCCCCATGGCCCAGATCGGTACAGCCGCACATGGACTGGAGCGCGGGGCGCGCGTAGGTCTCACCCAGGCTGAGTTCCAGCAACTGTTCCACGAGGCCCGTGCAGCTGCCGCAGGACGATGATGCCTTTGTCGTCGCCCGCACCCCGTCCAGATCGCTCTGACCCGCAGCGATGGCATCGACGATGACACTCTTGCAGATGCCGTTGCAGCCACAAATCTCGGCGTCATCCGCCAAGGCTGCAACGGCCGCCATAGGGTCCAGCGGGCCCGCTCCCGCGAAGCCCTGACCGAAGATCAGGGTCTCGCGCATGTCGGAGATGTCGGTGCCATCCTTCATGAGTTGGAAGAACCAGGGGCCGTCTGCCGTGTCGCCATAGAGCACAGCGCCGATGATGCGATTGTCCCGCAGGACCAGCCGCTTGTAGATCGCATGGCTGGCGTCGCGCAGCACGATCTCCTCCCGGTCATCGCCCTCCGCGAAGTCTCCGGCAGAATAGAGATCGACGCCTGTCACCTTGAGTTTGGTTGCGGTGATGGAGCCTTCGTAGGCCAGGCTGTCGTCGCCGGCTAGTCCGGCCCCCACCGACTTTGCCATCTCGTAGAGCGGCGCGACCAGGCCGTAGCAGGTGGCCCTGTGCTCGACACATTCACCGACGGCATAGATCGCCGGATCACTGGTCTGCATCAGGTCATTGACCAGGATGCCGCGATTGACCTCCAGCCCCGCATCCTGCGCCAGCGCGATGCTTGGTCTGATGCCGACCGCCATGACCACGATGTCGGCGGAGATCTCGGTCCCGTCATCCAGCCGCACGGCCTCCACATGGTCATCGCCGACGATGGCATGGGTGTTGGCGCGGGTGATGACCCTGATGCCGCGTTCCTCGATGGCGCGCTGCAGCAGGTATCCGGCACTCTGGTCCAGCTGCCGCTCCATCAGGGTGGCCTCCACATCATCCAGATCGCGATAGGTCAGCACTCCCGGCAGGTCGTGGCCAGGCAGCGGAATGATGAAGGGCAGCGAGCCGGTGGCGACGATCAGCCGGTCGTAGTCGGCCACCGTTCCGGCACGGGAGATCACGCGCCGCTCCGCCCGATTGATGGCGATGACCTCCTCCCCCCGGATCAGGTTGACGCGGTTCCGGGCGTACCAGTCATCATCGTGGATCAGGATGTCCTCATAGGCCTTCTCCCCCGACAGCACGGGGGACAGCATGATCCGGTTGTAGTTGACCCTGGGTTCGGCGTTGAAGACCGTGACCTCATAGCGGTCAGGATCCCGATGAAACAGTTCCTCCAGGGCACGGCCGGCGGCCATGCCGTTGCCGATCACGACAAGCTTCTCCGTCATGGCAAGGATCTCCTGCGATGGTGCGGCACGTCTTCAGAGGCCACATTCCGGAAAGACCAGGCGACGACGGCACTCAGGCTGTCAGCGCCAGGGATCGGCAGTCCCGCCAGAGAACGGAACCCGGCGCTCATGCTGCTTCATCCTGTTTCGAGGCGGTTTCAGCCGACGTGGTATCCGGCTTCGCGCCATGCTCATATTCCTCCAGGAAGGACAGGAGCCGTTCGCGATAGAGGTAGTAGTCCGGGTGCTCCAGCAACGCCTTTCGGGTACGGGGTCGCGGCAGGTCCACCTCCATGATCCGGCCGATGGTGGCGTTCGGACCGTTGGTCATCATCACCACACGGTCCGCCAGCAGGATCGCCTCATCCACGTCGTGAGTGACGCAGATGGCAGTCACCCGGGTGCGCTTCCAGACATCCATCAGGACTTCCTGAAGCTCCCAGCGGGTCAGGCTGTCCAGCATCCCGAAAGGCTCATCCAGCAACAGCAGTTTCGGGGAAAGGGCAAAGGCCCGGGCGATGCCGACACGCTGTTTCATGCCGTTGGAGAGGTCCGCCGCCAACCGGTCCATGGAATCGCCCAGCCCGACCTTCGACAGGTAATATTCGACAATGTCGGAGCGCTCCGACGCCGTAGCGCCGGGAAAGACCCGCTCCACGCCAATCGAGACATTCTCCCGCGCCGTCATCCAGGGCATCAGGCTGGGAGCCTGAAACACCACCGCTCGATCCGGCCCGGCACCCGCTACCTCGCGCCCGTCCAGCACGACACTGCCCGACGAGATCTCGTTCAGACCCGCCGTCATGGACAGCACCGTCGACTTGCCGCAGCCGGAATGGCCAATCAGGGAAATGAACTCCCCCTTGCGCATCCTCAGTTCGACGCCATCGACGACAGTCAACGGCCCTTTCGGCGTCGGATAGACCTTCTTCAGATTGATGAACTCGAGGAAACGGTCCTCCCGCGGGCTTTCCGCTGCCTTGAGATAGACCTCCGGCGGCTGGTCGGCGGCTTCGGTCTGGGTGATGGGCACCACGTTCGGCAGTTCGACCGTGTCCTCGTCACTGACCTGGCGCTCCAGTCCAACCCGCATCAGATACTGCGTGATCTCGGCCCGCAGACGCTTGAAATCCGCATCATGGTTCATCGCCGTCCGCTCCCGGGGGCGCGGCAGATCCACCCTGAACTCCGGTCCCAGCGTTGCGTTCGGCCCCGGGTTGAGCGGAATGATCCGGTCGGCCAGCAGGATCGCCTCATCCACATCATTGGTGATCAGCACGACGGTCTTGCGATCCTGCTGCCAGATGCGGGTGATCTCGTCCTGCAGATTGGCGCGGGTCAGTGCATCCAGCGCCGACAGCGGCTCGTCCAGCAGCAGAATCTCCG
>CAXBNO010000375.1:0-3979 GCA_963976775.1 uncultured Kordiimonadales bacterium | reverse complement strand
GGGAGGGGGAGAGGGGAGGCACGGTCCACGGCAAACCGACTCAATGGCGCAAGCGGCGGAGCGTGGAAAAATGCCGGGGGAACGGTTCGGGCGGGACCATTCAGGCCGGTGGCTTGAAAGCGCCTCTTGGACCTGGGTTACCAGGTGGGTGCCGTGTCATCGGAACCACGGTTCCAGCGAGGGACAGCTCCCGAGAGAGCGATATTGGCCCAGGGGCTATGCGTGCCTGTCGTACCTTACAGAACCCGCCCGAGCGACGTATATAGCGATGCGTGGTGCAGAAGGAAATGATGTGTCGGAAATTGCTGTCCATGCGCGCATGCCGCAGGTCCGGTCAATGGGCACCGGGCGGTGCGTCTCAGTCGGATTCCAGCCGATCGGCATAGGCTTCCAGCCGCTCCGCAATACTGCTCAGGCGAGCCCGGTCCACCGGCGGTGCGGCGGCTGGCGTGGCCCCGGCGGTCTCCGCCGCCACCTGCTCGCGGGCCCGGTCCACATCGTCCAGGGCATTGGCCAGGTCGTCGGCAATCATCAGTGCGGTCATCAGCAGCAGCCGGTTGTAGGACGGCTGCGCCCCATTGGCGGTCAGCTCGGCAGCGCGCGAATCCAGATATTCGGCCAGCTCGGTGACCCGTGCTTCCTCCCCCGGGCCGCAGCCGATGGTGTGGTTCTGCCCGCCGACGGAAACCGTGACTGTTGTCGCCATGACCGGTCAGCCTTTCAGGACGGTGTCGAGATTGCCGATGGCGCGATCCACCCGCGTGGTGACGTCATTGATGGTGGCGCGGCGGGTCGCTTCCCGGCTTTCCAGCGTTTCCAGCCTCTGCTTCAAGTCTGCGTTCTCGGCCTGCAAACCCTTGGAATCACTGTCATCGGCACCGGCTTCTGCGGCTGTTCGCCGCAAGGCTTCGACGCCCGTCAACCGGTCAAGCCGGTCCAGCGCCGCCTCGATCCGGGCGAGCAGTTTCCCGTTCTCGTCATCTTCAGAAACCGGAGTCAAAAGCTGGTTGCCTGTCATGCAGTTAGATCACGTCGTTGACGGGCAACTATAGAAACAGCGCGGGCGAAGCGTCAACAACACCGACGGGGCCAAATTCGGTGCCCGTGATCACCCCCTGCCCGATTTGCTGCCGAACCCGTGGGCAGTGTGGCGAATATTTGCGCCCGCGACAGGAAAGCAGTACACCACGCCGCGACACGGTCCGGCTTCGGTCAGGCGGTGTCTCACGTCAGCCCGCCCGACGCATCCGGCATCCAGAATATCCAGAGGCCCGTCATGAAAGTTGATCACAGCGCCATGGCCAATGCCATCCGCGCCCTGTCGATGGATGCCGTCCAGCAGGCGAACTCGGGCCATCCCGGCATGCCCATGGGCATGGCCGATGTGGCGACCGTGCTGTTCTCGAAGTTCCTGCACTTCGATCCCCGCCGCCCTGACTGGGCCAATCGCGACCGCTTCGTGCTGAGCGCGGGCCACGGGTCGATGCTGCTCTATTCGCTGCTGCATCTGACCGGCTATCCCGACATGACGATGGACGAGTTGCGGAACTTCCGCCAGCTCGGCGCGAAGACGGCGGGCCATCCGGAGTTCGGCCACGCCAGCGGGATCGAGACCACCACCGGGCCGCTGGGTCAGGGCATTGCCAATGCGGTCGGCTTCGCCCTGGCGGAGCGCATCCTCTCCGCCCGCTTCGGGCAGAAGGTCATCGACCACTACACCTATTGCATCGCCGGTGACGGCTGCCTGATGGAAGGCATCAGTCACGAGGCGGCGAGCCTGGCCGGGCACCTGAAGCTGGGCAAGCTTGTGGTGCTGTTCGACGACAATCACATTTCCATCGACGGGCCGACCGACCTGTCCGTGTCCGATGACCAGCTGGCGCGCTTTGCCGCCTCCGGCTGGCATGTGCTGGACTGTGACGGCCATGACCAGAAGGCGATCGAGGAAGCCATCGGGGCCGCGCGCAAGGATCCGCGCCCGTCGCTGGTCGCCTGCCGCACCACCATCGGTTTCGGTTCCCCCAACAAGGAAGGTACGGCGGCCACCCATGGCGCGCCGCTGGGGGCCGACGAGATCGCGGCCACCCGCGCGCGGCTGGGCTGGAGCGCCGAGCCCTTCGTGATTCCGGATACCGTGCTGGATGCCTGGCGTCTGGTCGGTGCCCGTGGCGGCGCGCGTTCCGCCGCCTGGGAAGAGACCGTCGCGGGCATGGACCGTGACCGCCGCGACGAACTGATGCGCGTGCTGGCAGGCAAGCTGCCGGAAGGCTGGGACAAGGCCCTGGTCGCGCATCTGCAGCATCTGGTGGCGGAAAAGCCGAAGGTCGCCACGCGCAAGGCCTCGCAGGACGTGATCGCCGCGATCCAGCCGCACCTGCCGGAAATGGTCGGCGGCTCCGCCGACCTGACCGGGTCGAACCTGACCCGTACCGGCGGCATGACCCCGATTCAGGCATCGGATTTCGGCGGTTCCTATATCTACTATGGCGTGCGCGAGCATGGCATGGCCGCGATCATGAACGGCATGGCGCTGCATGGCGGCATCCTGCCCTTCGGCGGCACCTTCATGGTCTTCACCGATTATTGCCGCCCGTCGATCCGCCTGTCCGCCCTGATGGGGCAGCAGGTGATCTATGTCATGACCCATGATTCCATCGGTCTCGGCGAAGACGGCCCGACGCATCAGCCGGTGGAGCATCTGGCATCGCTGCGGGCCATGCCAGGCCTGCGGGTCTTCCGCCCCGCCGACGCCGTGGAAACCGCCGAGGCCTGGAAGCTGGCGGTGGAGCATCGCGACGGCCCGTCGCTGCTGGCGCTGTCGCGTCAGGGCACGCCGACGCTGCGCAGCCGGGTGAACGAGAACCTGACCGCGCGCGGGGGCTACATCATGGAAGAGGCCAGCGGCGGGGCCGCGCAGGTGACCATCATCGGTACAGGTACCGAGGTGCAGACCGCGCTGGACGCCCGCAAGCTGCTGCAGGCCGATTCCATTCCGACGCGCGTCGTCTCCATGCCCTGCACGGAGCTGTTCGACGCCCAGGGCCGCGACTATCGCGACGAGATCCTGGGCACCGACACGCTGAAGGTCGCGGTCGAGGCCGCTGCCGCCTGGGGCTGGGAGCGCTATGTCGGCACCGATGGCGTCATCATCGCCATGGACAGCTTCGGCGCGTCCGCCCCGGCACCTGAACTCTACGAACATTTCGGCATCACGGCTGCCCACGTTGCGGCCGCCGTGCGGGACAGCCTTTCCTGAAGGAGACGAGAACCATGACAGTACGTGTTGCAATCAACGGGTTTGGACGCATCGGTCGGCTGGTGCTGCGCGCCATCGCCGAGTCGGGCCGCGACGATATCGAGATCGTGGCGATCAACGACCTCGGCTCGGTCGAGGCCAATGCCCACCTGCTGCAGTACGATACCGTCCATGGCCGGTTCCCGACGAAGATCACCACCACCGCCGACAGCATGAACTACGGCGCAGGCGACGTGCGGGTGACGGCGGAACGTGATCCGGCGAAGCTGCCCTGGGGCGAGCTGGGCGTCGATATCGCCTTCGAATGCACCGGCATATTCGCCAGCCGCGACAAGGCCGCGATGCATCTGGATGCGGGTGCCAGGCGCGTTCTGGTTTCCGCCCCGGCCAGCAATGCGGACCTGACCGTGGTCTATGGCGTCAACCATGACCAGTTGACCGCCGAGCACACCGTTGTCTCCAACGCGTCCTGCACCACCAATTGCCTGGCCCCCGTGGCGCAGGTACTGAACGACCTGGTGGGCATCAGGCAGGGCTTCATGACCACGATCCACGCCTATACCGGCGACCAGCGCACTGTCGATACCCTGCACAGCGACATGCGTCGTGCCCGTGCCGCGGCATCGTCGCTGATCCCGACCACCACCGGTGCCGCGAAGGCCGTTGGCCTGGTGCTGCCGGAACTGGCGGGCAAGCTGGACGGCACCTCCGTCCGCGTGCCGA
>CAXBNO010000374.1:0-3990 GCA_963976775.1 uncultured Kordiimonadales bacterium | reverse complement strand
GCACGAACGCCTCAAGCTGGGCTCGCGGATCAAGTCCGCGAGCGGCGGAGGGATGAGAACCAACCCTGCCACACCCCACCACGCCGGGCCCGGGCTCGGCCCGGGCACCCAGCAGTGTCGCACGGGCATGGGAGACTGGGCGCGCCGGTCGGGTTCGCGAGCGATGAAGAGGGATGCGGCTATCCCTTCAGGAAGGCCTGCACCCTTTCCTGCCAGACCGGCAGCACGGCGGTGTTCACCGGGCGCACCGGGGGTTTGCCGTCGAAGATGTCGATCAGTTGCGTCGCGGCGTAGCGGGCCATGCGTTCGCGGCTGTCGCGGGTGACGCCTGCGGTGTGCGGGCTGGTGATGACGTTGTCGAGGGACAGCAGCGGGTGGTCGGCGGTTGGCGGCTCGGCATCCCAGACGTCGAGACCGGCACCGGCCAGATGACCGGAACGCAGCGCCTGATACAGCGCGTCCTCGTCATGGATGAAGCCGCGCGCGGTGGCGATCAGGCGGGCGCCGGGCTTCATCATGCCGATGGCCTGCGCATCGAACATGCGCCGCGTCTCGCCTCTCAGCGGGCAATGGATGCTGACCACGTCGGAGCCGGACAGCACCTCCTCGAAGGAGACCTTCCGCGCATCCCGGCGGGCCATCTCGGCCTCGTCCAGGTATGGGTCGCAGGCCAGCACCTCGCAGTCGAAGGCATGGCGGCAGATGCTGGCCAGCCTGCGCCCGATGTGGCCGAGGCCGATGATACCGACCGTCTTGCCCAGCAGGTCCGCGCCACGGAAATCGGTGCGCGCGCCGTTCCAGCCCCGCCGCAGCGCCCGGTCCGCCTCCGGCACCCGCTTCATCAGCAGCAGCATCATGCCGAGCGCATGTTCGGCCACCGCCTCCGCATTGCCGCCCGCCTGATTGACCACCAGCACCCCCGCCGCCGTGCAGGCGTCGAGGTCGAAGGTATCAACGCCCGACCCGCCGGAGGACACCACCAGCAGTTCCGGGGCGCGGGTCAGGAAGGCGGCATCGACCCGCAGCGGCTCCGGCACCTCGTCCCGTGCCGGAACGCACTGGAACGCGTGCGCGGAGGCCAGTGTCGCGAAACTCTCACCCAAAGGCGCGTGACGGTCGATGCGGATCACCTCATGTTCCGGCCGTTCAGCCAGAATGGGCAGGGCATTCTCCGCCGGAAACGCATCGAGATAGACTATCCGCGCCATATGATTTCGCCTCCCCGGATTCCTTGTCCATGGGTGCATGGACGGCACCATCAGCAAACAACAACCATCCGGCAACCAAATATCAAGCTATCGTCGCCAGAATGCACCGATGCGCAATCCCCTGCCCCTTGTCGCCCTGCTGGCGATGCTTCCCGGACTGCTGACAGCGGCTCCGAAGACCTGGCCGGCAGAACCGGACCCGGAGGAGACCTGCCGTCTGGTGGAGATCCACAGGCCGTACGCCGATGTCGCCTACCAGCCCGGCGTCGATGCAAATGGCAATGCGGTAGCACCCGCCGATCTTCCGGGTTCAGGCGGCATAACCCTGCCCGACGAGATCACCATCGCCCTGCGGGTGCCGCTGGCCGAGCTTCTCGGGGCTGATACGCCGCCATTCCTGAATGATGCCGGGATCGACGCGGGGCAAGTGACCGTCAACCGGAAGACCGGCGCGCTGTTCTATGACGGCCAGCGCCTCGATGCGCCCTACGCCGTGCTCTGCGAGCCAAAGGAAGACTGAGCGGGAGCTTCGTTCCTTCGGGGTTACTGCACCGGCCCGCTCCCCTACCCGACCGCCCACAGCAGTATCCTCAATGGGTGGCCGGATAGTGTTACCCATGTAACCGGTCCAAACTGTTACCCTTCTTTCCGGTTGCTCAGGACGGAACAGGCCAACAGAGACACCTCAACCCTTCGACTTGGCGGCGAAGAAGGTATCGATGAAACCCTGCGGTTCCCCCCTGGCGAAGGCTTCCTGCTGGCCCAGCACGGCGGCGCGGAAGGCTTCGTCGAAACCTTTCAGCGCCACTTCCCGGAACCGCAGCTTGGTGCGTGCCCAGGCGGTGGGCAGCTTGGCCGCGAGCTGGCTGGCGAGGTCGCAGGCGGTGGAGATGACCTCCTCCGGCGCAACGACACGGTTCAGCAGGCCCAGGCGCTCTGCCTCGCCCGCGTCCATCAACCGTCCGGTCATCGACAGTTCCTGGTTCATCGACCAGCCGAGATGCAGGCTCATCCAGTAGGACCCCATGACACTCGGGATTCCGGCATTGATTTCCGGCTGGCCCATGCGGACGCCGGGATGGGCGACACGCAGGTCGGAGACCAGGCTCAACTGGAACCCGCCGCCGGTGGCAACCCCGTTCAGGGCGGCGATGACCGGTTTCTCCGTCATCAGGATCTGGCGATAGCAGTTGCAGACCCGTCCGAACCATGCCTCCACCTCGTGCACCTGCACGTCGCGGGCTTCCTGCAGATCGACCCCGGCGCAGAACGACCGGTCCCCGGCGCCGGTCAGCACGATTCCCTTCACCGCCGGATCGGCATCCAGCCGGATCAGTGTCCCGGCGAGTCCCCGCGCCAGATCGGCGCTGATGGCATTCAGGGCCTCGGGCCGGTTCAGGATCAGCAGGGCGATTTCCCCCCGCATCTCGGTCGTGACGGCGTCGTTCATGCTTGCTCTCCCGTTCGTGCATGGCGCGCGCAATCCTTGCGCCGCACCGGATCGGATGCAAGGCGGGTACTGTCGTCATACCGTGATGGGGAATGTCCGCGTGAAGGCGCACACTTGCCGACACAGGAGCGGAGCGAGGCCATGAAACGGCGTGAACGGCTGACCAATCTGCTGAACAGCGCCCGGTTCCTGAAGGCACAACCGCTTTCCACCGGCAGGCTGGGGGCGACCGGCTTCTGCTTAGGCGGCAGCGCTGGCATGGTCCCGAACGGTTGCGTTCTTCAGGGCGGAACCCGGCTGATCCCCGACCCGGGATTTCCGGCCGCCTTCATCGCGCGTTCGAGGGCGGGGATGATGGCCGGGTCCAGGGACTGCGCCACGTTGAAACGCAGGAAGCCGCTGGCGGAATTGCCGGGACTGAAGGCCTTGCCGGGTGCCAGCACGACACGCTCCCGCAAGGCCGCGCGTGCAACATCTGCGGCATCCAGCCCGTCAGGCAGGCGACACCAGAGGAACATTCCGGCCCCCGGTTCGAGCCATGGTTTCAGCCCCAGCGGGCGGAGCCTCCAGCTGACGGTCTCCATCGCCGTCGCCAGCCGGGTTCGAAGGCCGCCGGTGTGCCTGCGCCAGGCACCGTCCTGCAGCACGGCCAGTACCAGTTCCGCCGACAGGGCCGCGCCGCCGAAGGAGGTCGCGATGCGAAGGTCCACTAGTTCGCTGATCCAGTCCTGCCGCGCGGCAATGAAACCGGTACGCACCGCCGCCGACAGGGACTTTGAGAAGCTGCCGATGTGAATGACCCGCGCCAGCCCGTCGAAGGCGGCAAGCCGGGGGGCCGGTTCATGTTCGAAGTCGGCGAAGATGTCATCCTCGATGATGATCAGATCGTGGGCTTCCGCATGTTTCAGCACCCGGTGGGCGACGGCGGGGGACAGGGTCGCGCCGGTCGGATTGTGCAGCGCCGAATTGGTGATGTAGAGCCGCGGCGCGTGGTGTTTCAGGGCCTGCTCGAACCGGACCGGGTCAGGGCCGTCCGGGGTATAGGGCACCCCCACGACCGTCACCCGATGGGCGCGCAGCATGGCGTGGAAGTTGAAGTAGCACGGGTCATCCACCAGCACCGTATCGCCCGGCTGCAGCAGGAACCGGCAGAGCAGGTCGATCGCCTGGGTGCCGGACCCGGTCAGCATGATCTGGCCGGGTGCCGCTGCCACGCCCCGCTCCGCCAACCGCCGCGACAGTAGCTGACGCAGGCCCGGCAGGCCCAGCGATGTGCCGTAGTCGGTCAGGCGGAAATCGGCATCACGCGCGACCCGGCGCAGGGCGCGGCGG
>CAXBNO010000373.1:0-4003 GCA_963976775.1 uncultured Kordiimonadales bacterium | reverse complement strand
ACTGCGCATCGGCCTGGCCGCTGCGCGGGCAATGCGTCTGGCCCTCAACATTCCACTCTTCGGCATGACCGCGCTGGAGGTCCTGGCGGCTGAAGCGGCGCGGCGGTTTCCGGATCGCCCGGTGCTGGCGGCGCTGGATGCCCGCCGGGATCAGGTCTATGCGCAGATGTTTCGACGCGCGGCACCGCCCTTCGCGGAATGCTGGTCGGCACCCCTGGCCATCGCTGCGGAGGATGTGGCGCTGATGGCCGTGCCGGGGACCGTTCTGATCGGCAATGGTGCGGCCCTAGTCGCGCGGCATGTTGCGGGTGAGGCCACGGTCCTCAACAGGTCGGAGCCGGATGCGCGGCATCTTCTCCGGCTGGCGGCAGCCCGGTCGCTTCCATCCTATCCGGTTCCGGCACCCGGTCCGCTCTACCTTCGCGCCCCGGATGCGAAGCTGCCGACGCGGCGATGAAGCCGGTTACGGAAACCGTGGGTGTCGCAGCGGCAAAACTGCTGGCCGAACTGCATGCACGCAGTGTTTCGCAGCCCTGGGATGCCCGGGCCTACACCGATCTTCTCACCATGCCGGGGGCATCCGCGCTGGTCGCCAGGACAGGTGAACCTGTTGGCTTCATCCTGCTGCGGCAGGTATTGGACGAGGCGGAGGTGATCATGATCGCCGTCGAACCGTCAGCACGGCGTCAGGGGATCGCCCGGGTCCTTCTTGCCAATGGTATCAGCGGGTTGCCGGGACTTTCCCGGGTCTTTCTCGAAGTGGCCTCCGACAATTCGGCAGCCATTGCGCTCTATACGAATGCAGGCTTTGACACGGTGGGGGTGCGCCGTGCCTATTACACGGATGATACCGGCAGGACGACGGACGCGCTTGTCATGCGGTTGACACCAGCCCTTTCTTGCCGCGAACCGGACTGAGCACTATACAATCCCCAAGAGAACAACAGGCGGGGACCATGGATTCCACACTGGCGCAGAAGTGCATCGAACAGGGCATGCGCATGACCGACCAGCGCCGTGTGATCGCGCACGTGCTGTCGATTGCGGAGGACCATCCGGACGTGGAGCAGCTCTACGAGCGCGCCAGTGCCATCGATTCCCGGATCTCCATCGCGACGGTCTATCGCACGGTGCGCATGTTCGAGGAGGCGGGTATCCTGGAGCGGCATGATTTCGGTGACGGTCGCGCCCGCTACGAGGAAGCCAACGACGCACACCACGACCATCTGATCGACGTGAACTCGGGGGAGGTGATCGAGTTCACCAACGAGAAGATCGAGGAACTGCAGCGCGTCGTGGCGCGGGAACTCGGCTACGAGCTGGTTGATCACCGGCTGGAACTGTTCGGCACCCGCATCGGTCGCAAGCAGGGATCCAAGGACTGATGCGGACTGCCTATATCACGGCGATCATCCTGTTCCTGATCCTCTTCACCCTGGTCATCATGCCGCCGCACCTGATCGGCATCCTGTTTGGCTGGCGGATCTCGCGCTACATCCCGCAGCTCTGGCATCAGGTGGCCTTCCGGCTCCTGAGGCTGAAGATCCGCATCGTGGGAACGCCGGTGCGCGGTGAGGGGGTGCTGTACGTCAGCAACCATGTCTCCTGGGTCGATATCGTCGTCATGGGAGCAACCCTGCCGGCCAGCTTTGTCGCCAAGAGTGAGGTCGGGACCTGGCCGGTGATCAAGTGGCTCGCCAACCTGCAGCGCACGGTCTACGTCAGCCGCGATCGCAAGACCGCGGACAAGGAACGCAAGGCGATGGAGGCCCGACTGTCCCGCGGTGACAGTCTGATCCTGTTCCCGGAGGGCACCTCGGGCGATGGCCTGCGGATCCAGGACTTCCGCTCCGCCTTCTTCTCGCTGGCGGACCTGAAGGTGGACGGTCATCCGGTGAAGGTGCAGCCGATCTCCCTGACCTATACGCAGGTCGATGGATTTCCGGTGACGCGCCGGTCGATGCCGCAGGTGGCCTGGTACGGCGACATGGACCTGGCACCGCACCTGAAGAACTATCTCTATGGCGGCCCCTATGAGGTCCGTCTGAAGTTCCACGAGCCCGTGACCCTGGAATCGATCGGCAACCGCAAGAAGCTGGCAAGCTATTGCCACGACAAGGTTGTGGCGGGCAACTCGGAGGCGTTGAGCGCGTCCGCAGCTTGACTTGACCCCAATGCCTGATACATGTCCCGGAAATCAGGTGGCACGGATACCGGGAGCCGGTGTTCCGTCCGCCAGTTCAGCGTGACACAGCAGGCGTGACCCGAAAACTCTTCATCAAGACCTATGGCTGCCAGATGAACGTCTACGACTCCGAGCGTATGGCGGATATCCTGGCGCCGCTGGGATATGCGGAGACCGGCAGTCCCGATGACGCCGACATGGTCATCCTGAATACCTGCCACATCAGGGAGAAGGCGGCGGAGAAGGTCTTTTCCGAACTCGGTCGTATCCGCAAGCTGAAGGACCGCCGTCGTGCAGCAGGGGCCGACATGGTGATCGGTGTTGCCGGCTGCGTGGCGCAGGCCGAAGGCGACGAGATCGTCCGCCGCGCGCCCTTCGTCGATATCGTCTTCGGGCCGCAGAGCTATCAGCACCTGCCGGAGATGGTGGCACGAGCCGCGCGTGCGAACGGCCAGCCGGTGCTGGAAACCGATTTCGAGGTCGAGGACAAGTTCGACCGCCTGGCGGAGACTCCGGGGCGGTCCGGGCCGACCGCGTTCCTGACGATCCAGGAAGGCTGCGACAAGTTCTGCGCCTTCTGCGTCGTGCCCTATACCCGCGGTGCCGAATATTCCCGCTCCGCGTCCGAAATCATGGTGGAGGCGCGCAGGCTGGTGGCCTCCGGTGCCGTCGAGATCACCCTGCTGGGCCAGAACGTCAACGCCTGGCACGGTGCCGGACCCGATGGCGGGGCCGACTGGGCGCTGGGGCGGCTGGTGCGGGAGCTGGCCGAGATCGATGGTCTGCAGCGCATCCGCTACACCACATCGCATCCGCTGGAGATGACGGCCGACCTGATCAGCGCCCACGCCGAGGTCCCGGCCCTGATGCCCTATCTGCATCTGCCGGTGCAGGCCGGTTCCGACCGGATCCTGCGGGCGATGAACCGTCGCCACGACCGCGATACCTACTTCCGCATCATCGACAAGCTGCGTGACGCGCGGCCCGATCTTGCCCTGTCTTCCGATTTCATTGTCGGGTTTCCGGGCGAAACCGACCGGGATTTCGCCGATACACTGAATCTCGTCACGCAGGTGAAATACGCGCAGGCCTATTCTTTCAAGTACAGCCCGCGACCCGGAACCCCGGCGGCTGCGGAGAGCGTGCAGGTCGCGGAATCAGTGAAGGACGAGCGGTTGCAGTCACTGCAGGCCCTGATCAATGAACAGCAGGCGGCCTTCAATGCCGACATGGCGGGCCGGACGATGCCGGTGCTGCTGGAGCGTGACGGACGCCATGCCGGGCAGCTCGTCGGGCGCAGCCCCTACATGCAGGCAGTGCATCTCGATGCGCCGGTGACCTTGCGCAACCGGATTGTAGACGTCACCATCATCGAAGGGCGAGCCAACAGTCTCTCCGGTCGTCTCGCCCGGAACCCGGATGTCGTAGATGCCGCCTGAAGAGAAGGGCTGACCAAGGCTTTGACCACACCTGACAATGTGCGCACGTCCCAGGGCGGCCTGACGGTCGATTTCGAGGACAATCGCCTGCTTGGTGCCCTGTTCGGCGATCATGACAGCAACCTTGCCCGGATCGAACAGGAACTGGGCGTTTCCCTGACATCACGCGGCAACCGCATGGTCATCGGAGGGGACACTGCCTCCTGCGAGCGTGCGCGCGGCATCCTGCGCGCCCTGTATCAGCGGGTGGAGCAGGGGGAACCCGTTGGCCAGCGGGAGGTGGATGACGCCATCCGCCTGGGGCAGGACAGCGGCGTTGCCAATGGTGTTCTGATCCAGACGCGGAAACGCGCGATCAAGCCACGCTCGCCCAACCAGA
>CAXBNO010000372.1:0-4022 GCA_963976775.1 uncultured Kordiimonadales bacterium | reverse complement strand
GGTCCCTGCGGAAACGGGTCCAGCTTCGCCAGTTCGGACCAGAAGTCGGCAGGCATGTCACTGGCCAGATTCCGGATGGCGGTCGGGCCATCGGCGGGATAGTCGGGCCAGAGGTCTCGGATCTGCTCCGGGCTCAGCCGGGTGGCAAGTGCGGCACGCCGGGCCTCGTTGGCCCAGTTTCCGCTCAGGTTCCAGGCCATCATCTTCAGCCAGACCAGGGTGTCGGCGGGCCGCCATGGCTCCGGTTCGATGCCGGTGATCAGGAACTCGGGGGGCAGCAACCCCTCCCGGTTCTCCAGAAACGCGTTGATGCCCGCGACATAGGCGTCAAGCAGGGCGCGGGTTTCGGCGTCCAGGCGCTCCACGGTGCGCTCCGCCACACGATAGACGCCAAGGGTGCGCAGGAAGATATCGGTGGAAACCGTGGATTCCCCGGCAATCTCGGAAAGCCGCCCCTGCCCTATGCGCCGCTGCATCTCCATCTGCCAGAGCCGGTCCTGCGCATGCACATATCCCAGCGCGAACAGGCTGTCGGCACGGTTCTGGGCGCGGATGTGCGGCACGGCAAAACGGTCGCGCACGATGCGTACCGTGTTTTCCAGTCCCCGGAGGGCAACGGTGCCCTGATACTCGGGCAGCGACATGCGACCGGCAATGAAGACACCCACGACCGCGATGGCCAGCGTCAGCACGATGGTGAACAGCAGTCGCCACAGCCACTTCATTTGAATTACCGCCGCAGGATTCCCGATTCGCTCCTGATTCCGAGCATGGCCCCTTTGCCGTGCAGGTCAACCGCGCAGCCTGCAATTCGCAGGCCTTCCGGTCCCCCGCCGTGCAGTGTAGGAATGGGGCAAAGGGAACACCGGGCAGGGAAAACGCACCATGGCACAGAAAGCAGCATTCATCGGTCTCGGCGTCATGGGCTATCCCATGGCCGGATATCTGCAGCAGAAGGGGTACGAGACCACCGTCTACAACCGCACCGCAGCGAAGGCGGACGAATGGGCGGGCAAGTATGGCGGCAGCAGTGCGCCAACACCGAAACAGGCGGCCGAGGGCGCCGATTTCGTCATGGTCTGTGTCGGCAATGACGACGACCTGCGCAGTGTCGTGCTGGGTGACGATGGCGCGCTGGCGGGCATGAAGGCCGGTGCCATCCTGGTGGACCACACCACCGCCTCCGCCGATGTGGCACGGGAGATCGCGGCGCTGGCGGCGGACAAGGGTGTCGGCTTCGTCGATGGCCCGGTCTCCGGCGGCCAGGCCGGGGCGGAGAATGGTGTGCTGACCGTCATGTGCGGCGGATCGCAGAAAGACTTCGATACCGCGAAGCCCGCCATCATGTCCTATGCGCGCGCCTGTGAACTGCTGGGGGAGGCCGGCAGCGGCCAGATCGCCAAGATGGTCAACCAGATCTGCATCGCAGGTCTGGTGCAGGGCCTTTCGGAAGCACTGCACTTTGCCCAGTCAGCCGGGCTGGACGGACGCAAGGTGGTGGACACCATCTCCAAGGGTGCGGCACAGTCCTGGCAGATGGAGAACCGCTACGAGACCATGCTGGATGACCAGTTCGAATTCGGTTTCGCGGTGGACTGGATGCGCAAGGACCTGGGCATCTGCCTGGAACAGGCGAAGCGGATGGGCATCAGCCTGCCGGTCACGGCTGTCGTCGATCAGTTCTACGGCGACGTGCAGGCCATGGGCGGTGGCCGCTGGGACACCTCCAGCCTGATCCGGCGCCTGCGCCAGTTGAAGAAGAGCTATGACTGAAGAGACCCCATGTCTGACGAAGTAGAGCAGGACAGCATCACCGCCCGGTCGATGCGCGCAGCGGAGGATGCGGCGCGCAACCGGCGGAAGTCTGGGCGATTGAGTCCCCTGCTCTGGGCCGTGATCCTTGTCGTCGCCGTCACGCTCTATACCTTGTGGCTGGCCTGACACCGCCACGCGGAAGAACCCGAAGATCGCAATGCCTGCCGGAGATCCTGTTTCATGAGTGATGCGCCCCGCGCCCTTCCCAGTTCCATCGACGAGACCGCGACCCTGCTGTCGGAGGCGGATTACGTCGCTGACCGCAGCCTGGCCACCGTCGCCTTCCTTTCCATGCGTATGGGACGGCCCATCTTCCTGGAGGGAGAGGCCGGTGTCGGCAAGACCGAGTTGGCGAAGGTGCTGTCGACGACGCTGGGCCGACCGCTGGTCCGGCTGCAGTGCTACGAGGGGCTGGATGTCGCCTCCGCCGTCTATGAATGGAACTACGCGCGCCAGATGCTGGAGATCAGACTGGCGGAAGCGGCGGGCGAGACGGATCGCGAACGCCTGTCGAAGGGCATCTTCACGGAGGAATTCCTGATCCGGCGTCCGCTGCTGCAGGCCCTGGACGGGAAACCCGGCGCGGCACCGGTGCTGCTGATCGACGAACTGGACCGCACGGACGAACCGTTCGAGGCCTATCTGCTGGAAGTCCTGTCCGACTTCCAGATCACGATCCCGGAGATCGGCACCATCAAGGCACCGGAGCCGCCGCTGGTGGTCATAACGTCGAACCGGACCCGCGAGATCCATGACGCGCTGAAGCGTCGCTGCCTCTATCACTGGGTGGATTATCCGGACGCGGCGCGGGAACTGGAGATCCTGCGGCGCAAGGCCCCCGAGGCACCGGAGCAACTGACGCAGCAGATCGTCGGTTTCATCCAGGAACTGCGCAAGCAGGACCTGTTCAAGCAGCCGGGCGTGGCGGAGACCATCGACTGGACCCGGGCGCTGACCGAGCTGGACGTCATCGTGCTGGACCCGGACACCATCAACAACACCCTGGGCGTGATCCTGAAGTACCAGGACGACATCGTGAAGATGCAGGGCAGCGAGGCGTCGCGCATCCTGCAGCAGGTGCGGGCGGAGGCGGTGGCAGGCTGATGTTCGGGACGGCACCGGTTCCACCTGCGGATGGCGAGGCTGCAGCCAGCGGGCCGAAGGGCGGACGGCTGCCCGAGAACATCATGCATTTCGCCCGCGCGCTGCGAGTGGCGGGGCTGCCGGTCGGACCGGGCAAGACGCTGGATGCGATCCGTGCTGTGGAGACCGCCGGGCTGCGCCATCGCAAGGACTTCTACTGGACCCTGCATTCGGTCTTCGTGAACCGCCGCGACCAGAAGGAACTGTTTGACCAGGCGTTTCACATCTTCTGGCGCGACCCGCAGTTGCTCGAGAAGATGATGTCGCTGCTGCTGCCCGAAGTCCGCCCCGACATCGACGGCTCGGAGGAGGCGCAGCGCAAGAAGACCATGCGCCGGATCGCCGAGGCACTGGCCCCGCAGTCGCGCCGGGAAGCGCCGGAGGATGGCGAGCAGGAGATCGAGATCGACGCGACCCTGACCGTCTCCGACGAGGAACGGCTGCAGACCCGCGATTTCGAGGACATGACCAATACGGAGATGGAGGAGGCGCGCCGCGCCATGGCACGGATGCGCCTGCCCCTGATGAGCGTGAAGACCCGCCGGTTCCAGCCGAAGCGGAACGGGCGACGGGTGGACATGCGCCGCAGCTTCCGCGCCATCATGAAGTCCGGCGGTGATGCCATGCCGCTGGAGCGTCGGGCGCGGGTCGAGCGGCATCCGCCGCTGGTGGTGCTGTGCGACATTTCCGGGTCGATGGAACGCTACAGCCGCATGATGCTGCATTTCATGCACGCCATGACCAGCGACCGCGATCGGGTGCACAGTTTCCTGTTCGGCACCCGCCTTTCGAACATCACCCGCCACCTGCGCCACCGCGATATCGATGTGGCGCTGGAACGGATCGGGGAACAGGTACAGGACTGGTCCGGCGGCACCCGTATCGGCGCGACGCTGGAGGAGTTCAACCGTTTCTGGTCGCGGCGGGTGCTGGGCCAGGGGGCGGTGGTGCTGATGATCACCGACGGGCTGGACCGGGACGCCGGGGACGGCCTGGAACTGGAGATGGAACGGTTGCACAAGTCGTGTCGGCGGCTGATCTGGCTGAACCCGCTGCTGCGGTTC
>CAXBNO010000371.1:0-4028 GCA_963976775.1 uncultured Kordiimonadales bacterium | reverse complement strand
TTCCAGACTGTGCTCCGGATCGAAGAGCAGGCGCATGGTCACGTCCAGCGCTTCACTCACCTGCACCTCGCTCACGTTGCGCACCTCGAAAGTGTCGGCCACGGCACTGACGGGGCGCTTGTATTCCTCCCGCACGTGGAAGGTCACCTGCGCGCCACGCGGCAGCAGGGCACCACGCCAGCGACGCGGACGAAAGGCGCTGATCGGGGTCATGGCCAGGACCCCGGCGGTCAGCGGCAGGATCGGACCGTGGGCAGACAGGTTGTAGGCCGTGCTGCCGGCCGGGGTGGACAGCAGGACACCGTCGCAGATCAGTTCCTCCATCCGGACGCGGCCATCGATCTCGATCCGGATCTTCGCTGCCTGCCGGGTCTGGCGCAGCAGCGAGACCTCATTGATGGCGAGAGTCTCCTGCCGTCCACCGGACTCCGGGATCGCGACCATGCGCAGGGGATGGATCTGGGCCATGGTAGCCCCGTCGAGGCGTTCGAGCAGGTCATCTTCCGAATACTGGTTCATCAGGAACCCGATGGTGCCCCGGTTCATGCCGTAGATCGGAATGTCGCGATGCATGAAGTTGTGCATGGCCTGCAGCATGAAGCCGTCGCCGCCCAGGGCGACGACCACATCCGCCTCATCGACCGGCGTATTGCCATAGCGGTTGGTCAGCGCCTCGATTGCCGACTCCGCGCCGGGAGTGCGTGCTGATGTGAACGCGATACGTTCGAATGACATGCGGTGTCCCCTCAAACCCCGAACCCGACGCCTGCGTGGCGGGTGGCGGGAGTATAACGAGCGTTCGGCGACGTGCCAGTGACGGTGGCCATGGCGGTTCCGGAGACGATGACAGCGATCACGACCATGACCACGACCACGACCGCTTGCGCATGATGCGAGGGCAGGTGATCATCGGCGCATGAGAGTCGCTCCAAACCTGCTGTTTCTGATCCTGTTGCCGATGCTGGCGGCGGGGGCAGTCCATGCCGCCGATGACCGGCACGAGGGGTATTACTATCCCGGTCCGGTTACCTCGGAGCGTTATGTCGGACGGGCCGACCAGATCGCGAACGCCGACCGCGGGCAGCGTCTCGGTTTCATCACCGGATTGACGGGCGAACAACTCGCCCGTCCCTACTGGCCGACGTTCGTCATCTTCGCCAAGGGGGCGGAGGCGGAGAAGATGATCATCGTGGCCTCTGGGGATGCGGGCTTCAGAACCATCTATCAGGCGCGGGCTCTGCTGGCCCAGCTGACCGCGACAGCACGGGGCACGCCGCTGTTCAGGGAACTGAAGGTGGAGGATCTGTTCACCTTCTTCGATCTGGCGAAGATGCTGGGCTTTAACCAGATCGTCATATCGGATGGGGAATCGTTCTCGCACCGGGTGAGCATCGAGTAGAGTTCGCCGGGACTGTCAGGCACCGTCGCGTCGGATTTGCCTGATAACGGATACCAATCGCCTGACAGGGGGGCGACGGGACATGATGAGAAGACTTGGGAAATTCTTCGGACAGCGCTGGCTGGCGTTTCTGGTGCTTGCCGGGCTGATCTGGGTGCGGGTCGAAGACCCCAACATCTCCCGCTTCGTGCGCGAGAATGTCTGGTTCGACCAGTTCCAGCGCTTTGACCATTATGTCCCGCCCGCCCGGCACACCGCCATCGTCGACATCGATGAGGAAAGCCTGGCCAGGGTCGGCCAGTGGCCCTGGTCGCGCTATCAGATCGCGGTGATGATCCAGGTGCTCAGCCAGCTTGGTGCCAAGGGTATTGCCTTCGACGTCACCTTCCCGGAATTCGACCGGCTGTCGCCGACCGTTTACAGCGAACAGAATGACCAGTTGCCGCCGGAAATCGCGACCGCGCTGAAACAGTTGCCCAGCACCGATGATCAGCTTGCCAGCGTACTGCGCCAGAGTGTCACCGTTCTGGGCGGTACCACCACTTTCGAGAAGGTGGAGGGCAAGGAGCGCAAGTTGCCAAAGGGCGCACGGATTCTGGAGGAGAACGGCCCGGGCAAGTCCTGGTTGCCGCTTTATCCGGAACTGATCGAGAACAATCCGACACTGCAATCGGCAGCACCTGGCTTCGGCATCTTCAATACGGTTCCGAGTTCGGACGGCGTGGTGCGACGTGTGCCTTCACTGACCCGTGTCGGCCCACCGAACGATCCGAAGAACCAGGAAGTCTACGTCAGCCTCGGCATTGAACTCATCCGGCTTGTTCATGGTTCCAAGGGGATCATCATTTCCAAGGCCGACCAGAATTCCGGTATTGCGTCGATACGCATGCGCTCGAAACTGCGCGAAGACAAGAAGCTGGTCATCCCGACCAACGAGAACGGGATCATCTGGCCGCGGTTTCAGGAGCACAATCCGGATATCTATGTCTCTGCAGCCGACATCGTGAAGATCGATCCGGCCAACCAGGCCAAGATCCAGGAACTGTTCGGCAAGGTGAAGGACAAGTACGTGCTTGTCGGCACCTCGGCGGAGGGTTTGAAGGATATTCGGTCGACGCCGCTGGAGGGCGCGATTCCCGGGGTCGAGGTCCATTCCAACATCATCGACATGGTGGAGAACGAGGCCTATCTGATCCGGCCCTCGATCTCCAACGCCATCGAGCTGGCGATTGTCCTGGTGGCGGGCATCATCCTGATCTCGCTGGTGCCCTATCTGTCGGCTGTCACCACGATCGCCTTCTTCGTACCTTTCAGCCTGCTGCTGCTCGGGGGCAGCTGGTATCTGTTTGCCTATGAATCACTGCTGGTCGACGGGCTGTCACCCGTCGTCGCGCTGTTCATCCTGTTCGTGCTGCTGGTCTATCAGAAATTCGCCCGCGAGCAGGCGCAGAAGAAACAGGTGCGTGGTGCCTTCAGCCAGTATCTGTCCCCGGCGCTGGTGGAGCAGCTGGCGGAAGATCCCGACCGGCTGGTGCTGGGTGGCGAGACCAAGAACATGACGTTCCTGTTCTGCGACATCCGAGGCTTCACGCCGATTTCGGAAAGCTTCAAGGGCGATCCGCAGGGCCTGACCAGGCTGATCAACAAGTTCCTGACACCCATGACCGACATCATCATGGCCAACCACGGCACCATCGACAAGTACATGGGCGACTGCATCATGGCGTTCTGGAATGCGCCGTTGAGTGATGAAGATCATCCGCGCCATGCCTGCGAGTCCGCTCTGACGATGCAGGAAGATCTGGTGCGGGTGAACGAGCAGCTGAAGGTGGAGGCGGAGGAAGAGGGCCGACCCTTCATCCCGATCCGTATCGGTATCGGCCTGAATACCGGCGAGTGCGTTGTTGGCAACATGGGCTCCCAGCAGCGTTTCGACTATTCGGTGCTGGGTGATGCGGTGAACCTGGGTGCCCGGCTCGAAGGCCAGTCGAAATCCTATGGTGTCACCAACATCATCGGCGAGATCACGGCGGAGGCCGTGCCGGACTATGCAATCCTGGAACTCGACCTGATCGCCGTGAAGGGCAAGGACGAGGCCGTGCGCATCTTCACCATGATGGGCGGCCCGGAGGAGGCACAGAAGCCGGAATACAAGGCCCTGCGGGCGGAGACGGAGGCCATGCTGGCCACCTACAAGGCCATGAAGTTCGAGGAAAGCTGGGCGCACATGGAGAAGTGCCGGGAGATGCGCCCCGACATGGACGTGCTCTGGGACCTCTATCAGGAGCGTCTGGAGGAATATCGCGAGAATCCGCCGCCCGCAGACTGGGATGGCGTGTTCCGCGCGACCAGCAAGTAGGCTGCCGGTCCGCGACACCGGGTGCGTCGCAAGGTGCGCTGATTTTGCCGCAGTCGGGTGATTGCCGCCGTCTCGCGATTTCTCTATGTTGCGGGCCGCGTCAGGGGACGCAGGGTAATGAATCGCTCCGGTGCCGACTGCGGCGCACGCGGGCGAAGGTCACTGTTTCAAGGGGGCAGGCGATGCACGAACCGGGTTCCATGGATATCAGCCAGCACAAGGGCATGTATGGCGCGTTTGTCACGCTGACGAAGGTGACGATGGCGATCC
>CAXBNO010000370.1:0-4030 GCA_963976775.1 uncultured Kordiimonadales bacterium | reverse complement strand
CGGCACCGACATCCAGCTTGGCGGCAATCTGGACATGCGGCTGGAGCAGGAACTGGCCGAACTGCGCGACGAGTCGAAACGCGAGGAACTGGCGAAGCGCATCCGCGACGAGGTCGCCGAGGAGCGCGCCAAGGTGAAGGCAGCGGGCGGCCTGTTCGTGCTCGGCACCGAGCGCCACGAGAGCCGCCGCATCGACAACCAGCTGCGGGGCCGGTCCGGCCGTCAGGGCGATCCCGGCACCTCGCGATTCTACCTCAGCCTCGACGATGACCTGATGCGCATCTTCGGATCGGAGCGCATGGACAGCATGCTGCGCCGCCTGGGCCTGAAGGAGGGGGAGGCCATCGTTCACCCCTGGGTCAACAAGGCCCTGGAGAAGGCGCAGCAGAAGGTGGAGGCGCGCAACTACGACATCCGCAAGAACCTGCTGCGCTTCGACGACGTCATGAACGACCAGCGCAAGGTGATCTACGAGCAGCGCATCGAACTGATGGAAACCGACGACGTGTCGGAGACCGTGGTCGACATGCGCCGCGAGACCGTGGACGTCATCGTCAGCCGCCACATTCCGGCCAACGCCTACCCCGAGCAGTGGGACTCGGAGGGGATGGAGGAAGAGGTGAAACGCGTTCTGGCGCTCGACCTGCCGATCCGGGAATGGGCAGCGGAGGAAGGCATCGCCGACGAAGGCATTCGTGATCGCCTGAACGACGCCCTGGACCGCCACATGGCGGAGAAGGCGGCGCGCTATACTCCAGACGTGATGCGGATGGTGGAGAAGAGCCTGGTGCTCCAGATCCTGGACCAGACGTGGAAGGAACACCTGCAGCAGCTCGATTTCCTGCGCCAGGGCATCGGCCTGCGCGCCTACGCCCAGCGCGACCCGCTGAACGAGTACAAGTCGGAAGCCTTCGAGATGTTCGAGGCGATGCTGAACCGGATGCGGGAGACCGTGACCGGTGCGCTGGCCAATCTGGAACTGCGCATGCAGGACCCGGAAGCCGCCATCGCCCCGCCCAGCGGCCCCGACCCCGATGCCCTGCAGGAAGTGCACGAGGACGCGTCTGCCCTGGGCGGCGCGGAACCTGCCGCCCCTGCTGCGCCCGCTGGCCCGCAGCCGGTCGCCAACCGCCGCGCCAATGGCCTCGACAAGGACGACCCGTCCACCTGGGGCCGCGTCGGCCGCAACGCCCCCTGCCCCTGCGGCTCCGGCAAGAAGTACAAGCACTGCCACGGGGTCGCGAGTTAGGCCGTTTCACTGGCTGAAGGCATCAACTACCAGAGAAATTTCTTGGGTGGCTGGGCGAAGGAATTAGACAGGGCCGATCTCATCACTGAAAAGACCGAGCTAACTGACGCCAAGACTCTAGCGACAGACTTCATTTAGTGAATATTTGCCTGGTATTTCGGAAAGTTCGGGGTGCCTCTCGATGAAATCGAGCAGCACTGGGTAATATCCTCCGAGAACAACTCGCATCAACTCAACAGGATCAGCACCACAGAGGGCTGCCAAAGGTTCGACTCTGTCTATCGGCAGTGCAGTCGCACCAGACTTCCACATCGATACAATGGCTGATCTTCTATACCCCAAATTTTCCGCGATTTCGGACTGCGATCTACCAGATTGTTCGATGATTTGGGACAAATATTCTGTGACGAACGAGAGATTTTCCAAGGATCTCCTGCCGGTTCTTGTGCTCATGATCTCTCCTCGATATTTCTGGTTACTAAATTCTGAAATGGGTAGCAATAGTGATGGTATCAGTTGCTCAGTGCGTTAAGCTCATCCTCCACTTGCTTCTTAAGTAGTCGGCGAAAGCGCACACCTGTGACCACGCCTGGTGTGCCACTTGTCTTGCTTGGTCGCCGCCATCGAGGCGTGCTCAACCGGTTGAGCTGGTCTAGCGCGTCCCAGAAATTCTGGACAAAATGCCCCCCCTCCTTTGTTCCGATCTTCCAGCCTTTAGTCATCCGGTCTGACGGGCGAAAGAACGATCCGTCGCGAGCCTCCGGGACAAAGACATACTCGACACTCTCATCCGGCTCGGGAAGCGGGTCGATTGTTGCGCCCGCCATCGCTCTCCAAATACTTGATCGAAAGGCGTCACGACGGCCCAGCCAGGCCTGCGCCGTCACGTTCGTGATCAGACCTTCGCTATTCGTCTCGAGTGTCTCGACAGAACCGGGAGCGAGAGCATTACGGACCGATTTGACGGAGACGCTGGCAAGCAAAGCAAGACCGGGAAGTGTGACGGCACCGCCATTGTCCAGAGCGAAGCGAGCCTCCGCCTTTGCAAGCAAACGTTCCAACTGGGTAGCATCCCCGAAGTCGCGAGGCAGAAGGTAGTAGAGCGTGGATGCCTCCTCGATCTGATCCCGGATCAACTGCTCTGCGTCCCGAGCGTTCCGGCTGATCCCGTCGGGAGACAGAATGCCCTCTTCGGCATAATAGCTCAGTGCGACCATTGTCTGGCCGAGAGGAAACTCAGCTATGGCGGTATCAATAGGAAAATCTTCAAACAAGTTGCGCCAGCTCTCCGAGGCTCGAATCATCGACGCGGGATCGTTGTATATCTTTTGGGCCATCGCCAACCAGATGACTTTCATCGCCTCATCGGCCACTTCCGGAGAGGACAACAGTTCCAGCAACCGGCCTCCATGCACCACGGATTCTGCCAGCACTGAAGGAGCATCGTACTCGTAGCCCAACCCCCAACGCTGAACCCTCAGATCGTACTCGGCCTTCAGGTCGTTCTTCGAGTCGCTCATCGCAACCTCCACAAGAATATTGGGATAAAGGACTTCCCTTATCCCTGAAATGAATATGGAGCTGCGGCGATCAAAGTCAAGGATGCAGGATATCCTTTTTCCCGATACTCTCGTGGCGCTTGGCTTAGACGTCTTTCTCGTTGACGAAGGGCGTCAAGGTTGGCCTTGCGGAGGCCTCTGAAGAATGAGTGCGAGAAGGGTAGGTTCTATAAGCGGCGGCCCTGCAAGTGTGGGGCACTTCTGAAAAATCCTGATGCAAGCACACCGCCACAAAATTTCATTGGGATCATTTGCTGACCCGCAATATTGAATCCTTCGTCCGGTCGCAACTGCTTGAAGGCTTATGAGTCGGTGACCTAGGTTATCGGGAACGCTGAACGCAGGGAGAGCATTGCCATGGCCGGACCATTGAGCGGATTTCGCATTCTTGATCTGAGTGCGGTGATTTCCGGCCCGTTCGGCACCATGATCCTGGCGGATCAGGGTGCCGACGTGATCAAGGTGGAGCCGACCGGCGGGGACTTCACGCGGGCGGCGGGCAACCGCATGAACGGCATGTCCGCCAGTTTCCTGAACAACAACCGCAACAAGCGCTCCATCGCGGTGGACCTGAAGGCACCGGGCGGTGTCGATCTGATCAGGCGTCTGGCGCAGGACTGTGACGTCTTCGTGCAGAATTTCCGCCCCGGCGTCGTCGAACGGCTGGGACTGGGGGAGGACGCGATCCGCGAAGTGCGCCCCGACATCGTCTATGTCTCGCTCAGCGGTTTCGGCGAGAAGGGTCCGTTCGCGGGCAAGCCGGTCTATGACCCCATCGTACAGGCGCTCTCCGGCCTTGCCTCCGTTCAGGGCGGCTCCGACGAGCAGCGCCCGCGACTGCTGCGCACCATCCTGCCCGACAAGCTGACCGCGATCACGGCGTCGCAAGCCATCACCGCCGCCCTGCTGGCGCGGGAGCGCACCGGCGAGGGCCAGCATGTGCGCCTGTCGATGCTGGACGCCGTGGTCGCCTTTCTCTGGTCATCGGACATGGGCGGGCAGACCTACGTCGGCCATGACGTCAGCCAGCAGCGCGCCGCCAGCTTCATCGACCTGATCTACGAGACCAGGGACGGGCACATGAGTGTCGCGGTCATGACCAATCCGCAGTGGAAGGCGCTGGCGGAGGTCACGGGGCATCCCGAATGGCTGGACGACCCGCGCTTCGCCACGACGGAGCTGCGGGACCTGAACATCAACGAAAGGCTGGAACTGATCCAGT
>CAXBNO010000369.1:0-4056 GCA_963976775.1 uncultured Kordiimonadales bacterium | reverse complement strand
CCGCTGTCGTCTATGGTCTCGCCCAGCGCCAACAAGGCACCGACGTGTCGATTCTGCTGCTGGCCGGTGTCGCCATGAATGCCGTTTCCGCCGCTGTTGTCGGGCTGATGATGTTCATCAGCGACGATCAGCAACTCCGCGATCTGAATTTCTGGATGCTGGGATCGCTCGCCGGGGCCACCTGGGACAGGTTCGCCCTCGCCATGCCGGCGATCATCATCGCGCTTGCCGCCCTGTTCTCGCTCTCCCGGTTCCTGAACGCCATCCTGCTGGGGGAGGAAGCGGCGATGCATCTCGGCCTGCCCGTGGAAACCGCCAAGCGCCTTTCGGTGCTGCTGGTAGCACTCGCAACCGGGGCGGCAGTCTCCATGACCGGTGTCATCGCCTTTGTCGGCCTGATGGTGCCCCACATGGTGCGCATGATGCTGGGCACCAATCACCATGTGGTCCTGCCCGGCTCCGCCCTGCTGGGTGCAACGGTCATCGTGATCGCGGACCTGCTGGCACGGACCATCGTGGTTCCGGCAGACCTGCCCATCGGCGTGGTGATGAGCCTGGCGGGAGGTCCGTTCTTCATCTGGCTGCTGTGCCGCCGCCGGGGGATTGTCTGATGCCGGTCATCGAGGTGGAGAGCCTGTCCATCCAACGCGACGGCAAGATGCTGATCGACAGCGCCGACCTCAGCATCAGTGAAGGGGAGGTCACGACCATCCTCGGCCCCAACGGCGCGGGCAAGTCCACATTGCTGCGCTGCCTTTCCGGCACCATGCGCCCCGATCAGGGCCGCGTCCTGTTCAACGGTCGTGACCTGCGCGACTACACGGCATCCGAGCTGGCCCGGCACAGGGCCGTTCTGGGGCAGGAGGGACAGCTCGCCTTCGGCAGTTCCGTCGTGGAAGTCGTCAGGCTGGGCCGTATCCCGCATGTCGGACGCTCGACGCGGCAGACCGACCTCATGGCAGTCGCAGAAGCCATGCAGGTTGCCAATGTCGGGCATCTGGCCGAGCGCAATTTCCTCACCCTGTCCGGCGGGGAGAAGCAGCGGGTTCATCTCGCCCGCACGCTCTGTCAGTTGCTCCCCTGGCACCCGGCGGAGGCCGCATCGCGGCTGCTGTATCTGGATGAGCCAACCAACAACCTCGACCTCTCGCACCAGCACGCGGTCCTGCGCCACGCCCGGAAACTGGCAAGGGCCGGTCTCGGCGTGGTGATTGTCCTGCATGACCCGAACCTCGCCACCGCCTACTCGGATCACGTGGTCCTGATGCAGGCGGGGCGGATCGTCGCCACAGGTCCGACCGATGTTGCGCTTCACCCCGAGCGGCTCTCGAGGGTCTACGGCATTCCGATGCGCCGGATATCCCACCCCGATTACGTGCATGACCTGCTGGTCCCGGCGGAATAGCGCCGGACATCCCGGTCAGGCAGCGCCGGTTGCGAACTGTGGCACTCAGGTTTCCAGATCCTGCGCCAGTTGCCGTGCAAACAGGGCTGAGGCAATCGGCAGGGTCCTGCCCCGTACCTGTCCCAGCAGCAGGTGACCGACAGGCACGTCACGGGTGGAGAGCGGGCGAATGGCCAGCCCATGCTGCGGCGCGGCATCGAGGCCAATCGGAATCTGGAACGCCACCGCCTTCTCGTGCAGCACGTAGTGGCGCATGAAGTCGAATGACTCGGCCTCCACGATAGGTGACAGCCGTCGCGTGCCGCGCCGTGACGCCTGATCCAGCAGATGTCGCACACCATACTCCGCGGTGGGCAGTACATGCGGGCAATCCAGGCAGTCCCGCAGCCTCAGTTCATCCTTCTCCGCCAGCGGGTTGTCTGCCGCCATCACCACCTGAATCTGCTGCGGGATCGAGCTCAGGACCTCGAAATCCACCAGCACCACCGGCTCGAACACCAGCGCGATGTCACTGCTGAAGGTGCTCAGGTCACGCTCCGCCGCCTCCCGGTCGCGCACCTTGACCTCGAAGGTCACACCGGGATGTTCATGGCGGTAGGCCGCGATCTGCGCAGGCAGGAAAAAGGGCAGCAGCGCCTGTGAACAGGCGATCGACACGTGACCGCGCCTGACACCGGCCAGGTCAGCCACCTGCGACTGCACCCGCACCAGATCGGAAACCTGGGAACGGATGTGCTGGATCAGCAGTTCACCGGCCGGATTCAGACGCACGCCACGCGGCAGCCGCTCGAAGATTTCGTAACCGAATTCATCCTCGAACCGCCGGATGCGCCGGTTCAGGGCGGAGGCGGTGATGTTCACGTCCTCCGCCGCCTTGCGGATCGATCCGGCCCGCATCACGGCCTCGATCAGGCGGAAGGTCTGCAGGTGACGCATTGCGGTTGCTCCCAGGTGGTTCATTTATTGAACCGGTTCTGTGAATTAATAGCAATAGAAGGACATACCCAAAACTCCTAGCGTTTCTGCAGTGCAGCATTCTTGACCTGGCAAGGAGACGAGGGCATGACCCTGACAAGGCGCGAACTACTGAGAATCGGCGGTGGCGGTGTTCTGGGTGCCGGCATCCTGCCGTTCCTGAAGGTCCTGCCCGCAGCAGCGGCGACGGATGATGTGATCGTCGGTGTCCATGGCCAGACCATCAACTCCCTGGACATCCACCGTACAGGTACGAACCGTCCCAGCTACCAGGTCGCGGTGAACTGCTATGACCGGCTGGTGTCCTTCGGTACAAAGACCACGCCGGACGGCGGCCTGTCCTACGACTATTCGAAGATCGAGCCGGAGCTGGCGGAAAGCTGGACCATCTCCGACGACGGCCTGACCATGACCTTCAGGCTGAACCCGAAAGCGGTCTTCCAGGACGGTTCCAAGGTGACGGCGGCCGACGTGAAATGGTCATTCGACCGCGCCGTTTCGGCCGGTGGTTTCCCCACCGTGCAGATGAAGGCTGGCGGGCTGGTTCGCCCCGACCAGTTCACCGCAGTCGATGACGGGACCTTTGTCATCACCCTGGACCGGGCGTCGAAGCTGACGCTGCCCGATCTGGCCGTGCCGGTTCCCTACATCCTGAACTCCCGCGTCGCCATGGCCAATGCGACGGCGGAAGACCCCTGGGCCATGGAATATGTCCACAAGAACACCATCGGTTCGGGTGCCTACAGGGTTGTCCGCTGGGATCCGGGCCAGCAGCTCGTCTATGAACGCAACGACGCCTGGACCGGCGGCCCCCTGCCCGGCATCAAGCGGCTGGTGCTGCGCGAGGTGCCGAGCCAGGCCACCCGTCGCGCCCTGGTCACCCGTGGCGACGCCCAGCTTTCCTTCAACATCCCCAACAAGGATGCGAAGGAACTCAGCGGCGATGTGAAGGTCTTCTCCACGCCGATCGAGAACTCGATCTATGTCGTCGGCGTGAACCACAAGTTCGAGCCGTTCCAGGACCCGGATGTGCGCAAGGCGCTGGCCTATGCCATTCCCTACGAGGAAATCTTCCAGGCCGCCGCATACGGGCGCGGCAATCCGATGTGGGGCGGCAGCGCCGACATCGACAGCATCGACTGGCCGCGCAGGTCCCCCTACAGCACCGACATGGACAAGGCGCGCGAGCACCTGGAGAAGTCAGCCTTCGCCAAGGGCTTCGAAGTGCCCTTCTCCATCAGCCTGGGCCAGACCGACTGGATGGAACCGACCGCGCTGCTGATCCAGGAGAGCCTGGCGAAGCTGGGCATCAAGTCGGAGATCGAGAAGATTCCCGGCGCCAACTGGCGCACCGCATCACTGGTCGAGAAGCGACTGGCGCTGCATCTGGAAGGCTTCGGTGGCTGGCTGAACTACCCCTGCTACTACTTCTTCTGGGCCTACAAGGACGGGCATCTCTTCAACTCCTCCAACTACCGTAACGAGGAGATCGAGACGCTGGTCGACGAGACGCTGCACCTGCCCGTCGAAGATCCCGACTACGCGCCCAAGGTAAAGCGCATGTTCGAGATCGCGTTCGAGGACCTGCCCCGCATCCCGCTGTGGCAGCCCGCCCTGAACGTGGCGACCAATGGTGCCACCGGTTACGAGTACTGGTTCCACCGCCAGCTCGACGC
>CAXBNO010000368.1:0-4066 GCA_963976775.1 uncultured Kordiimonadales bacterium | reverse complement strand
AGGTCAGGTGCAGATCGTCAACTACTCGGCGTCGGGGCGGGAGATCGCCTACGCCACGGTCCGGCAGGGCGGATACTTCGGTGAACTGGCCGCCATCGACGGCCAGTCACGTTCGGCCTCCGCCGTCGCGGTGGGCAGTTGTGTGCTGGCGCTCGTCGCCCCCAACGCCTTCATGGAATATGTCGCCAATCACCCCGGCGTGGCGCATCAGGTGATGCAGCGGCTGGCCAAGATCATCCGCACCTGTGACGAACGGATCATGGACCTGTCGACGCTGGGAGCCGTGCAGCGTGTCTATCTCGAACTGCTGCGCCTGGCCGAAGAGGATCCTGTCACACCCGGGTCCTGGGTGATCTATCCGATGCCGACCCAGAGCAGCATCGCCGCCCGCGCCTCCACGACGCGTGAGACCGTGGCGCGCGTCATCGGCCAGTTGGCGCAGGAAGAAATCGTGAAGAAGAAGGGCAAGAGCCTCTACATCTGGGACCGGGACTCCCTCGCCTTCCGCGCCGAGCGCATGGCGGGTCCGGAGACGCTGGCGCGCTGACGCAGCCCGGGCGCAGGGCATCTGACGATCCTGTTCCTGACAAGGTCCAAATGCCGGATGATTAGCGGACGCACGCAACTGATCGCCCACCTCGGTCTGCCGATCGGGAGGTTCATGGCGCCGATGATCTACAATCCCTATTTCGGGAAGCACGGCATCGATGCGGTCGTGATGCCGATGGGCTGTCAGGAAGCCGACTACGCGACGTTCCTGCCCCAGGTGGCACGGCTGTCGAACTTCCTCGGCGCGCTTGTCACCATGCCTTACAAGATCCCGACCGTGGCGCTGCTGGATGAAGTCACCACGACGGTCTCCGTTGCCGGGGCCTGCAACGCCGTCAGACGCGGGGCGGACGGTCGGCTGATCGGTGACATGTTCGACGGCGAGGGCTTCGTTCGCGGTGTCCGGCGGAAGGGACGCACGGTCAGCGGCGCGCGGGTTCTGGTGATCGGCAGCGGCGGCGTCGGGTCGGCAATCTCGGCGTCCCTGGCCCGGTCCGGCGCGGCCTGCATCGGCCTGCGCGACACCAACCACCGGATCATGGACGGGCTGGCCGGCCGGCTGACAGCGTTCTTTCCCGAACTGACCGTACAGACCGACGCCCCTGCCGACGGCGGCTGGGACGTGATCGTCAATGCCACCCCCCTGGGCATGAACGCCAATGACCCGATGCCGATGGACGTTTCCGCCATCGCACCGTCGACGCTGGTCGGCGAAGTGGTGATGGCGCGGAAGATCACACCCTTTCTGGCGGCGGCGCAGGCGCGTGGCTGTGAAATCCAGGTTGGTGTCGATATGCTTTTCGAACAGATACCGGCCTATCTGGAGTTCTTCGGCCTGCGTTCGACCACCCCGGAAGAACTGCGTTCCGTTGCCCGGATCGGATACAGGTTCGACAGCGCAGGATCACCTGGAGGAGGCAAGACATGACTTCGACCCCGTTCAAGCCGCGCGACTGGTCGTCCCACCCATCGTTCGTCGACCCTCGTGCAGACGGGTACAGGTCTTCCGCGCTCAGGGGACCGACCAAGCCGCTGGTGCCGATCCGCCAGTCCCTGTCCGAGCTGACCGGTCCGGTCTATGGCCACGACAGCGTCGGGGATCTGGATGGCGATCTGACGCGGAACGGACGCCGCAACGGCGAGCCACTGGGGGAGCGGATCGTGGTTACCGGTCGGGTGCTGGACGAGAACGCCCGACCCCAGCCGAACACGCTGATCGAGATCTGGCAGGCCAATGCCGCAGGCCGCTATCTCCACAAGGTCGATCAGCACGATGCGCCCATTGATCCGAACTTCTTCGGCGGCGGTCGCTGCATCACCGACAGTGAAGGCCGCTACCGGTTCCTCAGCATAAAGCCCGGGGCCTACCCCTGGGGGAACCACCCCAATGCCTGGCGCCCCAACCACATCCATTTCTCGCTGTTCGGACCGGCTTTCGCGACCCGGCTGGTGACCCAGATGTATTTCCCTGGTGACCCTCTGCTGGCACTCGACCCGATCTTCAACGGGGTTCCGGAAGCGGCGCGGGAGCGACTGGTTGCCGATTTCTCGATTGATGTTACCGAGCAGGATTTCGCACTCGGCTACGTCTTCGACATCGTCCTGCGCGGACGCGGCACCACCCCGATGGAGGATTGAGCCATGGCCCTGAAGCAGACCCCGTCACAGACAGTCGGCCCCTTCTTCGCCTACGGGCTGACGCCGGAGCAGTATGGCTATGACCTGACCAGTATCGCGGACGGTGCCGTTCGTGACGACAGCACGGCGGGGACGCATATCCGCATCGAAGGCCGCGTCCTTGATGGCCGGGGCGATGTGGTCAGTGATGCCATGATCGAGATCTGGCAGGCGGATGCCCAGGGACGCTACGCCCACCCTGGCGATCCGCGTGGCTCCAACGCCGATTTCACCGGCTTCGGGCGTCAGGGGACTGGTACCGACCCACAGAGCCGCTTTCGCTTCGACACCGTCAAGCCGGGTATCACCGCAGAAGGCAGCGCGCCGCATATCAGCCTGATCGTCTTTGCGCGCGGGTTGCCGAGCCACGCCTACACCCGCATCTATTTCGCAGACGAAGCCGCCGCCAACGCGACCGACCCCGTGCTGTCGCAGGTCCCGGCAGAACGCCGGGCGACACTGATCGCACCGCGAACGGACGGATCAGGCGTTCCGACATACCGCTTCGACATCCACCTGCAGGGCGACACCGAAACGGTGTTCTTCGACGTGTAGGCGGAATTCGGACAGGTCAGTTGGCACCGGCAGGACCGGAGCGGGCAACAGCATGCCGCCGTGGATCGGCCGGGCTGCAGCGCGGCAGTGATCATCAGGGACGGTATCGTCAGGAAATGGTGCCCAGGAGAGGACTCGAACCTCCACTCCGTTGCCAGAACTAGCCCCTCAAGCTAGCGCGTCTACCATTTCGCCACCTGGGCACGGGTCGTCTTGTCGGGCGTCGTGAGGATTGACGCGGGGGGAGGCAGTCAGGTCACTCCCCGAAACGTTGGCTGTGTGAAGGTCGGCGGTGGTGCCCAGGAGAGGACTCGAACCTCCACTCCGTTTCCAGAACTAGCACCTGAAGCTAGCGCGTCTACCAATTCCGCCACCTGGGCTTCGACCTTACAGCCGCCGAGGGCGCGTTCTAGCGATTGCCCCGGTTCTGCGCAAGCGCGATTTTCCGTTTCCTGCAACATGACGCGCTTTGCCAAGCGGAGGGGCGCGCGGCTAGACTGCCCGGGCATTCCGGCTGAGCCGGAGAAATTCATGCAAGGACCGAACTCATGACCATGGAAGTCGACCTGTTCTGGTCGTTCCGCAGCCCCTACTCCTACCTCGGCACGCCACGCTATCGGGAGATGGAGCGGGAGCACGATCTGAAGATCAATGTGCGCCCGGTCTACCCCATTGCGATTCGCACACCGGAATTCTTCAGCGAGGTAAATCCGCTCTGGCCGCGATACCTGATGCGCGACGTCTTCCGGGTTGCCGACTGTCTGGAACTCCCGTTCTCCTGGCCCGAACCCGATCCCGTGGTCATGGACATGCCGACGCGCACCATCCCGAAGGAGCAGCCCTATATCCATCGCCTGACGCGGCTGGGGATCGAGGCGGTGAATCGCGGTGCCGGGCTGCCCTTCATCTCGGAGGTTTCGGACCTGATCTGGGGCCGGGCCCAGAAACAGTGGCACGAGGGCGATCACCTGGCGGAGGCGACGGCGCGCGCCGGGCTGGACCTCGCCGACATGGAAGCCACCATCGCTGGGCGGGAAAGCGACTATGGCGACGCCATCGCCGCCAACGAGGCCGCGCTGGAGAAGGCCGGACACTGGGGCGTGCCGACCCTGGCGTTCAAGGGGGAGGCCTTCTTCGGCCAGGACCGGATCGACATGTGCATCTGGCGCATGAAGAAGGCGGGCCTGCAGCCCCGCAGGGCGTGATCGCGCATGGCTGACGACGGACACGAGGAAGGACCGCGCACCAATGGCCACAAGGTCAATGGCCACAAGCATCCGGCGCT
>CAXBNO010000367.1:0-4089 GCA_963976775.1 uncultured Kordiimonadales bacterium | reverse complement strand
ACGGGAATAGAAATGCGCTGCGCTTCCTGATAGCCGGTCGTGAAGGGGCTCTGCGTATCCTCGACGCGCATTGCGACATGGCGGCAGACATATTTTCCGGCGGCATTGTTCATCAGCACGCCGGGCAGCAGCCCCGCCTCGCAGGCCATCTGGAAGCCGTTGCAGATGGCGAAGACCGCACCGCCCCGTTCCGCATGGCGCACGACCGCGGCCATGATCGGGCTCAGCGCCGCGATGGCACCGGCGCGCAGGTAGTCGCCATAGCTGAAGCCGCCGGGCAGGACGACCAGGTCCAGATCGGGCAGGTCGCTGTCACCGTGCCAGACCATGGCAGGCGGCTTTCCCGATGCCTGGTGCAGCGCCACGGCGGCGTCCCGGTCACAATTGCTGCCCGGAAAGACGATCACTGCCGATTTCATGACGCGCCCGCACCCTGGCCTTCCCCGCCGATCTCGATGCGGTAGTTCTCGATCACCGTATTTGCCAGCAGTCGCTCGCACATGACCTTCAGGCGCTGTTCGGCGGTGGCGGCATCCGTATCCGCCAGCTCGATCTCGAACATCTTGCCCTGACGGACCTTCTCCACCCCGTCGTGACCAAGCCCGCGCAGGGCATGTTCGATCGCCTTGCCCTGGGGGTCGAGTACCCCGTTCTTCAGCGTGACAAAAACCCGTGCCTGCATCGGCCCCTCATCCTGTACTCAATAGCGATCTGTCGTTGGTTGCCTGACAGCGGTCCGTCACACGTCAGTGGACGAGTTTCGGCCCGCTGAACTCCGCCTGGTTCTCCGGCATCACGCCCAGTCGGCGCGCGACTTCCTGATAGGCTTCCTCGATCCCGCCCATATCACGCCGGAACCGGTCCTTGTCCATCTTCTCGTTGGTCGAGGCGTCCCAGAGGCGGCAGCTGTCGGGGCTGATCTCGTCGGCAAGGATGATCCGCATCATCTCGCCTTCCCAGATGCGTCCGAACTCGATCTTGAAGTCGATCAGACGGATGCCGATTCCCAGAAAGAGCCCGGTCAGGAAATCGTTGATCCGGATTGTCTGGGCCATGATGTCGTCGATCTCCTGCGGCGTGGCCCAGCCAAACGCGGTGATGTGCTCCTCCGTCACGAACGGGTCACCCATCTCGTCATTCTTGAAGCAGAATTCGATGATGGAGCGGGGCAGGGCTGTGCCTTCCTCCATCTTGAAACGTTCGGAGAAGGAACCGGCGGCCACATTCCGCACGATGACCTCCAGCGGCACGATCTCGACTTCCCGCACCAGCTGCTCGCGCATGTTGAGGCGACGGATGAAGTGCGTCGGCACCCCGATCTCGTTGAGCCGGGTCATCAGGAACTCGGAGATCCGGTTGTTGAGCACGCCCTTCCCCGTGATCTCGCCCTTCTTCTGGGCGTTGAACGCGGTGGCGTCATCCTTGAAGTACTGCACGATCGTGCCGGGTTCGGGGCCTTCGAAGAGAATCTTCGCCTTGCCCTCATAGAGCTTCCTGCGACGGGCCATCGTGATTCTCGCTTTCCGAAATGGCGGTGGGGGCTTCCCTGAAGCGGCGGGACCTTACAGAACACGGGCACGATCCGCAATCGGCGCAACGTGCCTGGTGCGCGCGAAATGCCGCGCGGGGCCGTTGCCGGGCGTAGCTTGGTTGAACCTGTCACATTGGCGGACTATGTCTCTTCCTGGTGCAGCGCCCCATCCGGCGCAGTTTTTTTTACGAGGGCAGACATGGCTGGGTTCGACGACCGCAAGAAGGCCGCTGAGGGCAAGTTCGCACTGGACAGCGAAAAGGAATTCAAGGCCACGGCCAGGCGCAACAAGCTGCTGGGCCTCTGGCTGGCGGAACAGATGGGCATGTCCGGCGCCGACGCCGATGCCTATGCCCGCGAAGTCATTGCCTCTGATTTCGAGGAGCCGGGCGAAGAGGATGTCTACCGGAAGGTGAAGGCCGATATCGACAAGAAGGGCCTGGACATCTCCGAGCACCGCCTGCGCAAGCACATGGCCGACCTTCTGGAAGACGCCCGCCGGCAGATCGCGTCCGAATAGGCCCTTCGCGCTTCAACCTGTGATCGGATCACGGGGCTGACAGCGTCGGTCCCTGCGCACGCGCGCTTCGCCCGGGTCTTGATTCGGGTGCTGCGGGCGGGGCTGAAATTGCATCTTCTGCGAGATGATCGGCCTGTTTCGTTCGCGTTTTCTGCGCACTCGGGCGTGACCATGGTCATTTCGTGAGCACCGTCCGTCGTTCATGATGGCGACATGTGGTCGAATTGCTTCAGTTCGGGACTCAGGGGGCCGCACGTTGTGCTCGTCGCTTGTGATTTTGCGCGATCGTGCAGTAGTGTTCCGCTCATGTTTGTCTGGGCTTTGCTTGGGCAGGCCCGCAGGGATTCGGCCAGACAGGATGGGACAGTGATAATGCTGATCGTCAGGAGGGGCGGCTTAGCGCAGGCGGCAAGTGGGATTGCGCTGGCATTGGTGATGATGCCGTGGAGCGGTGCCAGTGCCGAATCTTTGAGATCGGAAGTCGAGGGTCTGCTCGGCGACCATCCTCAGATTCGCGCGGCGGAGAGTGCTGTCGTTGCGGGTACCGAAGGTGAGCGTCGGGAACGCGCAGGCTATCTGCCCACTGTCACAGGTACTGCAGGCGCAGGTTACGAGCACACCGATTCGCTGGCGACCCGTGCCGCAGGTCAGGACAATGTGCAGTTCTTCGCCACGAATGCGACACTTGAGGTGCGCCAGAACGTCTTCAACGGGTTTGGTACCCGGTCCGGCGTGCGCAGTGCCGGTGCGCTGACGCGCGCCGCCGAGGAAACGCTGACGGCGGTCACCCAGAATGTGGTGCTGGAAGCCGTGACCACGTACATGAATGTCCTGCGCAACCGCGAGCTTGTCCGCCTGAACCGGGGGAACGAGCGCGCGATCCAGGAGCAGTTGCAGCTTGAGGATGAGCGCGTTCAGCGCGGCTCCGGCATCGCCGTTGATGTTCTGGAGGCCAAGAGCCGCCTGCAGATCGCGCGGGAGCAGAGCGTGACGCTCCAGGGCGCGCTGAAGGACACGGTCGCCAACTATGTCCAGGTTTTCGGCCATGCGCCGGTGCTTGACGAGATGCGGGCGGTCACGCCGGCACAGGAAAGCCTGCCTGCGACCAAGGAAGAAGGCATCGCCCTGATCCAGAAGGGCAATCCTGTCATCCAGATCGCGCAGGCGCAGGTCAGTTCCGCGATGCATGAGCGCGAGCGAGCGGCATCGACCTACTGGCCGTCGCTTGATGTCGTGGCCCGCGCCAACATCGAGAACAACCTTTCGGGCGTCGAGGATGTGCGGCACGATTATTCGGTGAAGCTGGAGGCGCGCTGGGTCCTGTTCGACGGCCTGCTGACTCCGGCCAATACGGGGGCTGCCGCGGCGCGCTATCAGGAGGCGATCCAGAACGGGCGCAATGTGACCCGCAAGACCATCGAACTGATGGAGATCGCCTGGCATCAGATGGAAGTTGCCGACGAACGCGCGGACCTGCTGCGCAATGCCATGAACATCGCGGCGGAGGTCTTCGCCTCCCGGCTTGAACTGCGCGAAGCCGGCAAGGAAACCGCGATCAACGTGCTGGATGCGCAGAGCCAGCTCTACAATGCCTGCATCAACTTCGTGAATGCAGTGTTCGATTCGGAGATCGCAGCCTATCGCGTTCTCAACACGCTTGGGGAACTCGACCGGGGGGCGGTCGCGAATTCCGAGCCTGTGGAGCAGTCGACAGTCGTGGAACAGTGCGGGTTCAAGGCTGGCAAGGATGAATACCGCGTCGGGGATTGAGCTGTCCGGAGTTTTGGAAAACTGGAGTGGTCGGGGACTCCAGTGGAGTAGTTGATCATGTCGAAGAACGAATTCCCGCCACTTTCCGGTGACGGTGGAGCGACACCCGAGTTTGTTGCCGTCGTTGATGCGACCGGGCAGACCAGCCTTGTCATTGATCAGGGTCTGCTGCTGCTGACGGCGCAGTTCGTGCGTTCCGGTCCTGACCTGGTTCTGGTCGGCAAGGACGGCAGCCGCGTCCTGGTGATCAATTTCTTCTCCTCCGAGA
>CAXBNO010000366.1:0-4108 GCA_963976775.1 uncultured Kordiimonadales bacterium | reverse complement strand
TGGGCCTGTCGTCCTACATGGCCGCGCGCGGGCTGACGGCGCTCGGGCGTGTCTACGCACTGGAGCCGCTGCGGCTGGACATGGAAGCCAGCGGCGGGCAGGGGCTGGGCCATCTGCTGGGGTCGGCAACAGGCACGGCACCGGGCAGCGCCGGTATCGCGATCGCCCTGGTTCTGGCTGCGATCGTCCTGTTCTGGTGTTTCAGGGACGCGGCATTCCGTGGCTCTGGCTACAGCATCCTGTCGGGCGTGGTCGTCGGACTGGCGGTTGCGGGCGGCTTCGCGGCGACGGGCATCCTCGGTAACGACGATTTCCACCCGCAGCACGTCGAGTCCCTGACCTATGTGCTGCCGCCAGGCGAGACGATCCAGTACCTGCTGACTTTCACCGGCGCGGAGATCAACTTCGGCATTGGCGTCACCCTTGGCACCATCTTCGGGGCATGGGTCACGACCGCGACGTGCATGGGGTTCCGGTGGGAGGTCTATGACGACGCCCAGGAGATGCGCCGCCACCTGCTTGGCGCGTTCCTGATGGGCTTCGGTGGCGTGGCCGCGATGGGCTGCACCGTCGGGCAGGGCGTTTCCGGCATGTCGACACTGGCTGTCAGCGCACCGCTCGCACTCGCCTCGATATTCGCGGGTGCCGTGCTCGGCATCCGTTATCTGATGACCGGCAATCTGCTGGGCAGGGGAGATCAGGAGGTCTGAATGAGACTTTTGGCAATGGTGGCCGGACTGGCGCTGCTGGGTGGCACCGCACTGGCGAACGAGAACATTCCCGACCAGTACCCGCAGTCGCTGCTCTACAGCCCGCCGGTGGAGGTCATCCCGTATGTCTGGTCCGCAATTGGCGCAACGGCACCGCCGACATACGAGAATGCGGGCCACAACAACAACCTCTCCTTCATCGTGACTGGCGACGGGGTCGTCGTGGTGAACGGCAGCGGCAGTTACCTGCTGGCGAAGGCCCTGCATGACGAGATCCGCCGGATCACCGACCAGCCCGTGAAACTGGTGATCGACGAGAACGGGCAGGGCCACGACATGCTCGGCAACTGCTACTGGGCGGAGCAGGGGGTGCCGATCCTGGCGCATGAGGACGCGGCGGCGGAGTTCGACGAATATGGCGCTCAGATCATCGAAGGTGCCCGCACCCGCCTGAAGGAGCGGGCGGAAGGCACCTGCTTGCGCGGCCCCGACGAGACCTTCAGCGACCAGCAGGTCATCGAGATGGGGGATTTCACCATCGAGGTGCTTTATCTCGGCCCGGCCCATTCACCGGGCGACACCCAGGTCTGGCTGCCGAAGCAGAAACTGGTGATTGCGGGCGACATGGCCTTCCACGAGCGCCTGCTGCCGATCTTCGACCACACTGACACCGCCGGCTGGGTCGAGACCTGGCCCCTGTTCGAGGCGCTGGGCGCGACCTACGTCATCCCCGGCCACGGCCACCCCACCAACTACGCCCAGGTGCGCCGTTACACGCACGACTATCTGGTCTACCTGCGGGGCAAGATCGGTGAGGTCATCGATGCCGGCAAGGGGCTGGAGGACAGCTACTACGTCGACCAGTCCCCCTATGCCCACCTCCACACCTACGACCAACTCGCCACCCGCAACGCGGGCCGCGTGTTCGAGGCGATGGAGTTCGAGTGAGCAACTACTCCGCGATGAACTCGGCGATCAGGTCGGCGGTGTCTTCGGCGTAGAAGTCGAGGAAGAAGTGGTCGGCGTCCTCGATCAGTTCGAAGCGGACCCGGTCGCCGTCGGCGATGGCGGCCATGCGTTCGGGGACTTCGGGGACGGTTGTGTCAACTGACCCGGCAATGACCATGACGGGCATTGGCAGGGTGGCGTCGATGGACGGGGTGTCGTGGTCGGCAAAGCTGCCGCCGAGGTAGGAGCGGATTGCCGCCGGAGTGGCCTTCGTGTCGCGGCAATAGACGATACCGGGCACATCGATCAGGTCTGCATCCCGGTCAGCCAGTGCCAGGACGGCAGCGCGGTCGGTGCCATAGCGCCCGCGGTAACGCCGGTCGCGCTCGGCATCGTCGTGACCGACAGCGGGGGCGATGGGGATCAGTTTCCCGACCATGTCAGGATGGGCGCGGGCGAACAGGGCGATCTGGTTGCCGCCGCGGCTGTGACCGGCGACCATGATGCGCTGGTGACCTTCTGCCCTCAGCCACCTGGCCCAGGCGGCCAGTTCGCCCACCGCTTCCTCATGGGTATGGCGGAAGGGGACGGTACAGTCATAGGGACCTTCGCGGCGATCAATGCCGAGGGTCAGGCTGGGTGCGAGGCTGGATATGCCGCGTTCCGCCAGCAGTTTCTGCAGCGTGTCGATCAGTTCCTGGTCCTTGTCGGCCAGGGTGCCATGCAACAGCAGGATGACAGGAGCATCCGCCTCTGCGTCATCCGCCGCAACCCAGTCGGCCACAGCGGTGAGCGGGCCGATCTTCTGCGTGACGGTGACCGGTTCCGCGGCCTGGACGCTCCACCCGAGCAGCAGCGCCGCGGCAGCGCCGGTTAGGATGCGGCGGCTATTCCTCTTCATGGTCGGGCGTCACATCCAGCACGCGGGCGCGCATGGTCACGGTCACGTCGGTCTTGCAGTTCGACATGCAGGGCGCGCCGTCGGCCAGCGAGGGTGTATCGGGGCGCGAATCCTCGATGAAACCGTTCTCGTTCGGCAGGCGAACGTCGGTGAAGTTCTCCTGCGACAGCACGAACTCGTCGTCCACCAGGTCGTTGGCATAGAGCAGGAACGCGGTGACGGCATAAACCTCGTCCGGCGTCATGGACTGGGCGTCGCCAAAGGGCATGGTCCGGTTCACATAGTCCCAGACGGTCGACAGATAGGGCCAGTAGGAGCCGATGGTCTTCACCGGGCGATCCGAGCGCAGGGTCTCGAATCCGCCGGAGAGCACCGGCCAGCGATCCACGCCCTCCGCGAAGTCACCGTGGCAGGCCGCACAGCGCTCGGAAAAGATGGCTTCACCATCCTCCACCGAGCCCTGTCCGGGGGGCAGACCCATACCGTCGGGGCGCACATCAATGTCCCAGGCCGCGATTTCCTGTGCGGTGGCCGGGCGTCCGAGGTCGTCGGCCAGTATGACCGCCGGAGAAGCGGCGAGCAGGCCTGCGGTCAGCAGCGATTTAAGAAGAAACTTCGACATTCTCTGCCTCCCCGTTGGAGCGCACCAGCCATGTCTGGATACCATTGTTGTGGTAGATCGAGTTCTCGCCGCGCACCGCCCGAAGCTGGTTCTTGGTGGGCTGCACGTAGTCGGTGGAATCGATGGCGCGGCTCTGCAGCAGCAACTCGCGCCCGTCCCAGTCGAAGTCGACATAGAAGCGGTGTGCCGACTTGTCGAAGCTCGGACCGTCCAGGCGTGCGGTCTGCCAGTTGGCGCCGCCGTCCATCGAGACGTCCACCCGCTGGATGGTGCCACGTCCCGACCAGGCGAGGCCGGTGATGACATTGCGGCCCTTCGCGGTCAGCGGGGCCTGCGGGCTGGGGTTGGTGATGACCGACTTGCAGTCCATCTGCCATGTGAAGCGCCGCGCCTTGCCGTTGGCCAGCAGGTCCGTGTACTTCGAGGTCTCTTCCCGGTGGTGCCAGGGCATGTCGCCGACCTCGATCCGGCGCAGCCACTTGATCCACATGTTGCCTTCCCAGCCCGGCACGACCAGGCGCATCGGATAGCCCTGTTCGGGGCGGAGCGCCTCGCCATTCATCTTCCAGGCGATCATGCAGTCATCCAGCGCCTTCTCTAGGGGGATGGAGCGGGTCATGGCGGAGGCATCCGCTCCCTCCGGCAGCAGCCACTTCGCATTCGGCTTCAGGCCGCAGTGCGCCAGCACGTCCTTCAGCATGACACCGGTGTACATGACGTTGTGGATCATGCCGTGGGTGAACTGGCAGCCGTTCAGCTGCGCGCCGCGCCATTCCATGCCGCTGTTGGCAGCGCATTCCAGGAAGTAGGCGCGGTTCTCCCGGGGAAACCGCTTCAGATCCTCCATGGTGAAGACCAGCTCGCGCTCCACCAGGCCGTTGATCATCAGCCGGTACTTGGCCGGATCGACTTCCGCGACACCGCTAT
>CAXBNO010000365.1:0-4109 GCA_963976775.1 uncultured Kordiimonadales bacterium | reverse complement strand
TGCAGCACACAGCCGATCTCCGGCATCTCGCGATGGATGCAGCTGTGGATGACATAACCCGCCGGATTGATGCCCCATTCGCTGTCGGAAAGGATGTTCCCCTCGATATCCACCTTCACCAGGTTGGAGGCGGTTATCTCCTCGTACAGCAGGCCGAACCCGTTGATCAGGAAGTGTTCCTCGGGCCCAGGCACCCGCGCGGAAATGTGGGTGTAGATCAGGTCATCCATCCCGAACATGTGGATCAGCCGGTAGCAGGCGGCGAGGTCGAGCCGCGCCTGCCATTCCTCCGCCGTGATGCCATCGGGCCGGGCACTGGGGTGGCGTGTAACGGTTGCAGTCATGAAATCCTCCCATTTCGGACGGCGCGGGCGGCACATCAGGCACCCTGCGCGGACCAGTCATCCTGCCACAATGATAGCTGCTGCCGTCATGCGGGGCAAAGCCCGTCCGGCAGGGGCGGACCAACCGGTTCAGATCGCCCCTTCGGGTGGCGGCGTGACTTCCAGCGGCAGGCGCAGGTAGCGGCGGCCATTGGCGGCGGGGGGCGGCAGGCTGCCGGCGCGCATGTTGAGCTGTACCGACGGCAGCATCAGGCGCGGCATGGAGAGCGTAGCATCGCGGGTCATGCGCATCTGCACGAAGGATTCCTCATCGACGCCATCGCGCATGTGCAGGTTCTCCGCCCGCTGCTGCGCCACCGACGACTCGAAACGCAGTTCACGGCCATCCGGCTGATAGTCGTGCGCAGTGAACAGCCGTGTCTCCGGCGGCAGGTCGAGAATGCGCCGGACGCTGCGGTAGAGGCTGCGCGCATCACCGCCAGGAAAGTCGCAGCGGGCCGATCCGAAGTCCGGCATGAACAGGCAGTCCCCCACGAACGCGGCATCGCCGATCACGTAGGTCATGCACCCCGGCGTATGGCCGGGGGTCGACATGGCGAAGGCGTCGATATCGCCAATCCTGAATGTTTCACCATCCCCGAACAGGCGGTCGAACTGGGAGCCGTCGGTGGGAAACCCGGGCTCCGCATCGAACAGGTCGGCAAAGATCGTCTGACTGCGTGAAACACCTTCGCCGATCGCAACGGGGGCCTCCATCGCGGCACCGACCCAGGGCGCGGCGCTGACGTGGTCCGCGTGCAGATGTGTTTCAAGCACCATGGTGACCCGCAGCCCCTGTGTCCGGGCGCGGTGCATGACGGGCATGGCAGGGGTCGGATCCAGGTGACCGGTCACCGGATCGAACCGCATCACGGGGTCGATGATCACCGCATCCCGCGTCGCGGGGTCCGCGACAAGATAGGTCAGCGTGAATGTATCAGGGTCGAAGAACCCTTCGACGTCCGGCGCGGCCATCCGTCTCTCCCATCAAGGAAACCAGACGGATATTACATATCAATATTGTGAAAACGACAAGGGCGCGAAATGCATCGCGCCCTTGTGTTCCAGTATGACGTCCTGGGCCGGTTCAGACGGTGTTCTTCGCGTCGGAGACGAGCTTGTAGAGGCCCCGCTGCACCATCTCCACATCCTCCTGAAACTTCAGCAAGACATTGATCGTGCGGCGGACGGTCTCCGTATCCAGTTCGGAAACATTCAGCAGCAGCAGCGTGCGCGCCCAGTCGATGGTCTCGCTGATCGCCGGAACCTTCTTCAGTTCCTCCTCCCGCAGCCCCTGCACGAAGGCAACGATCTGCTTGCGCAGCGATTCGGCCACTTCCGGCACCCGCGCGGCAACGATCCGACGCTCGGTCTTCTCGTCCGGGAACGGGATGTAGAGGTGCAGGCAACGCCGCTTCAGCGCGTCGCCCATCTCCCGGGTGTTGTTGGAGGTCAGGAAGACGATCGGCGGCACCTTTGCCTTGATCACCCCGATTTCCGGCACGCTGATCTGATAGGCTGACAGGATCTCCAGCAGATAGGCCTCGAACTCATAGTCCGACTTGTCGATCTCGTCGATCAGCAGCACAGCACCGTTCTCGGCCTGCAGCGCCTTCAGCAGCGGGCGGGGTTCCAGGAACTCCTCGCTGAAGAACACATCGGAGAAGCCGTGCAGCTTTTCCATCGATTCGGTCAGCGTCTTGGCGTCCTGCATCAGGTCACCCAGCTTTTCCTTCAGGACCTGGGTGTAGAGCAACTGCTTGCCGTACTTCCATTCGTACAGGGCTTTCGCCTCGTCCAGTCCCTCGTAGCACTGCAGCCTGATCAGCGGCAGGTCCAGCATCTCCGACGTGGCGATGGCGAGTTCCGTCTTGCCGACACCCGGGGGGCCTTCCACCAGTATGGGTTTCCGCAGGTGCTGCGCCAGAAAGACGGAGGTCGCGATACGCTCGTTGGAAATATAGCCCCGGCCCGCGAAGGCCTCATCGATCAGGCCCGGATTGGCCAGCTTGTCCTGCCATTTGGCTGTCACGCCCTGCTCCCCTGCATCAGAAGATTCCATTCATTCGTTTCGGCACCGGACCACTCCCCCGGTCCGGCGCTGCGATCAATCGACAGAGCGCAACAGCACGACGCCCGACCGGGCAAGTTTCGCCTGATCGACCCGTTCGGCCACACGTCCAAGCTCCGTCATATCCCGGCTCAACAGCTTGAGGAACCCGTCATCCTGCATGGCCGCCGCGATCAGATCCCGCACCCGACCCTGAAAGCCACGCGCGAAGGCCCGTAACGACAGCAGTCGGGCCTCATGGGCCGGACTTGCCGGATCGCCTTGCGAGTCAATCAGCAGCGCCCGCGCCGCCGTCCGGAACAGCTCCCGGTCCGCCGCAAGTCCCCCCAGTGCCGTCGCCTGATCCGCAGAGAGGATCGCGGCAAGCCTGCGGATCTCGACAGCCATGCCGCCGGACGAAGTCGCCAGTCCGATGGCATCCTCGATGCGGCGAAACCGCTTCAGCACCGTCTCCACCGCATCACCGGCACCGCCCAGAAACGCGTCATCCGGCAGGTGCACCCCGTCCATGCGGATGCCGCAATGGCCGGACGGGCGGGCGAAGTCGATCCTGATGCTGTCGGTCCGCGTCAGTCCCGGTGCATCCTCCGGCACCAGGAAGGCACCAAACCGCTTGCGTCCCGCGTCCTCCGCGACGATGGCAACCACCACGAACAGGCCCGCAATGGGCCCGTTGGTCAGCCACGCCTTCTCGCCGGTCAGGCTCCACCCGTCAGCCGTCTTCTCCGCGCGGGACGTCAGGTGCTTCGGATGCGCCCCGGCACCGGGTTCCGAGATCGCGATGCAGCAGGAAAGCTCGCCCCGCGCCACCCGCGGCAGGATGGCCGCCGCCTGCGCCTCAGTGGCGAAGGGGGCAATGACACCGTTCGCGACCATGTGGTGCGTCATCCAGGACGTGGCGAAACCGATCACCTCCACCCCGTCAGCCAGCGCCTCCGCCAGGTCGAACAACTGCCCCTGATCCGCCTTCCTGCCACCCCAGGCTTCCAGCCCGTAGCCGAGGTGTCCGGCGGCCCCCAGTGCCTTCCATATGTCGAGTGGAAAGTCCGGTTCGCGAATCAGCCGATCCGCGACAGGTGCAACATGTTCCCTGGCAAAGCGGGAGAGGGCTTCCGCCCCGCTCACCGGCCCTTCCAGTTCGGCTTGCGCTTCTCGGCGAAGGCCTTCGGCCCCTCGATCATGTCCTCCGACGACCGCAGCACCGCAACCGAATCATACTCGACCAGGTTGGCATCCCAGACGTCGGCCTCCTCCAGCCCACGCCGGACGACATCGAGCGATGTGCGGATGGAGACGGGGGAGCATTCCAGGATCATCGCGGCCCAGCGACGGGCGGCCGCCAGGGCCTCCCCCTGCGCCACGACCTCATTGACGAAGCCAAGCTCCTTGCCCTCTGCCGCCGGGACATGGCGCCCGGTCAGGATCATGCCCATCGCCTGCTTCAGCCCGATCTGGCGCGGCAGGCGGTGCAGCCCGCCTGCCAGCGCGGCCAGGCCGACCTTCGGCTCCGGCAGCGCAAAGCGCGCATTCTCCGACGCGATCACCAGGTCACAGGCCAGCGCGATCTCGAAGCCGCCGCCCATGGCAACCCCGTTCACTGCCGCGATCACCGGCTTGGTGCGCTCATAGCGCGCCGTCAGTCCACCGAAGCCCAT
>CAXBNO010000364.1:0-4116 GCA_963976775.1 uncultured Kordiimonadales bacterium | reverse complement strand
AAGTATCCGCACGAATTCTCCGGCGGACAGCGCCAGCGCATCTCCATCGCCCGCGCGCTTGCAGGATCACCGGAATTCCTGGTCTGTGACGAACCGACCTCGGCGCTGGACGTCTCGGTGCAGGCCCAGATCCTCAACCTGATGAAGAAGCTGCAGCGCGAACTCGGGCTGACCTATCTGTTCATCAGCCATGACCTGGCCGTGGTCTATCACGTCTCCACCAAGGTCGGCGTCATGTACCTGGGACGGCTGGTGGAATGGGGCGAGACGGAGGTGATCTTCGCCGCCCCCCGCCACCCCTACACACGCATGCTGCTGGACGCGATCCCCGACCTGGAGATGTCCGGTCGCGCGCGGACGCCGGTTGCCGGCGAGGTACCAAGCCCGATCGATCCCCCCTCCGGCTGCGCCTTCCATCCGCGCTGTCCGCTGGCAACCGACCGCTGCAAGCGCGAAGCCCCGAAGCCGGTCAGTGTCGGTGCCGCGATGGTCGCCTGTCACGCGGTGGAGGAAGACCGCCTGCCGGAATGGCACGGCTGAGTCAGAGACTGGACACCCGGGTCAGGCCCGGGTGAGGCGTGGGTTTGTGAAGCCGTGCAGGGAACACCAGCATCACCACGCTCACTGACGGCGCCGCCGGATCGCAGAGGCCGCCGATCAGGGCTCCCGGCTGAGGCCCATTTCGTCAAGCGTCTCGCAGTAGCGGTCCCAGATCTGCTCGTACTGGTCGCCGTACTCGTACAGGAAACCCCAGGAGTAGATGCCGGTATCGTGCCCGTCGTCGAATCGGATGCGGACAGCGTAATTGCCGACAGACTCCAGACTCTCGAAGCCGACATGCAGCTTTCCCGGAACCCACTGACGCTGTGTCGGGCTGTGGCCGCGCACTTCTGCGGACGGACTCTCGACCCGCAGGAACTCGGCGGGAAAGACGAAGCTGCGCCCGTCCTCGAAATCGATCTCCAGCACCTTCTCCGCCTTCTTCAGGCGAATTTCGGTGGGTTGTGGCCGCCCGGCCTGGTCGTACATCTCCATGGATGTCATCAGGCGGCACCCTCGGCGTCGTCCAGCTTGCGGGCTTCATCCACCAGCATGATTGGAATGCCGTCGCGCACGGGGAATGCCAGTCCGGCGCGGCGGCTGATCAGTTCCTGTGCCTTCGCGTCATAGTCCAGCGGCCCCTTGGTCAGCGGGCAGACCAGGATCTCCAGCAGCTTCGGGTCCAGCGTGTTCTGTGTCATCTCTTGCCCCATGCCCTGCCCCTGAAGGGCGGTTGTCATCCGGACAGGCCGGTCACTGGACCGGCGAGTCACCATCGCCGGCCAGCAGCGACATCTCGATCAGCGTCGTCAGTATGTCCGCGCGCTCCGGCACATTCGCGGCCTCCAGCAAGGCCTGCTTTTCGCTGGGATCAAGCGGCAGCATCATCGAGAGCGAATTGATCAGCGCAACATCGCTCGCCCGCTCCGCCGCTTCCCAATCCGCATTCAGCCCCTGCCGGTCGAGGAACTTCCGCAGGCCGCCTACCAGACGCTGCCGGTCGACGGTACGCCCCGCAGTCTCCTCCTCGCCAAAATCCTCCGGATAGTCGGAATAGTCGGCCAGAACCTGACGATAGGCGGTATCGCTTGCCACTTCCTGTGACACCCGGAACCGGCAGACACCGGTGAGCGCGATCTGATAGCGACCGTCACCTGTCTCCGCGAACTCGGTGATGCGGCCCAGGCAGCCGATGCCATAGATCGGTGGGGTGTAGGTGTCCTCATCCGTTTCACGCGGCTGGATCATGCCGATCAACCGTCCGCCGGCCATCGCATCACGGGTCATGGCGAGGTAGCGCGGTTCGAAGATGTTCAGCGGCAGTCGCCCGCCAGGCAACAGGATGGCGCCCCGCAGCGGGAAGATCGCGATTCGCTCCGGCAGGCTCTCCGGCCCGGTCGGGCGATCCGGATTGGCCATGCGCGCGACCTCCCCGGCCTCAACTGAACATCAGGGTCGAGAGGCGCCGCCGGGACTTGACTGTCAGCGGATCCTTGTTGCCCCAAGCTTCGAAAAGCTGCACCAGCTTCTTGCGCACGGCCTGTTCCTCCCAGTCGCGGTCACGACGGAAGCATTCCAGCAGTTCCGCCACCGCTTCCTCGCGCTGGTCGGCGGCGAGCAGCGCATTGGCATGGTCGAACCGCACCTGCAGGTCGTCGGGCGCAGCCTCCAGCGCGGCGGCAAGGCGGCTGACTTCCTGCATCGCGGCCGGATCGCTGGTCTGCTGCGCCAGTTCCAGTGCGGCTTTCGCACCGTCGATCTCACCATGAAGGGATAATGCCACCGGTACCTGGTCGAGGATCTGCTGCGCGCCGTCGAAGTCACCCATCAGCACATAGGCCCGGACCAGTCCGGCAAAGGCCTGCGGGCTTTCCGGATTGGCCTGGATCATCTGCGCGAAGGCACCGGCTGCGGTTTCGCCGTCACCTGCTTCCAGCGCCGCCGTACCGGCCTCGAGAAACTGTTCCTCCGGGCTGGGGCCGATTCCCCCGGCCACCTTGTCGATGAATTCCCGCACCTGGCTTTCGGGCAGTGCGCCCATGAAGCCGTCGACCGGCTGTCCGCCCTTGAAGGCGAAGACCGCCGGAATCGACTGGATGCGCATCTGCTGCGCGATCTCCTGATTCTCGTCGATGTTGACCTTGACCAGGCGAACCTTGCCGGCTGCTTCGGTCACGACCTTTTCCAGAACCGGGGTCAACTGCTTGCAGGGGCCACACCACGGCGCCCAGAAATCCACCAGCACGGGGACTTCCTGCGATGCCTGGATCACATCTTCCATGAAGGTCGCGATGGAACTGTCCTTGATCAGGTCCGCGGCGTCGGCCTGTCCCGGTGCCTGACCCGGCGTATGTCCCTGCGGCTGTCCGATGATGGTTTCCATGTCTGTCCTACCTCTGCACGTCAATTCCGGCCCCGGTCGGCGGGGCTGGCCAAGATGTAGGTGGTTCGGCGCGCAAGGGCAATGCGCGGGTTCGGCCAATCAGTCCTGGCGCTCGTCGATCTGGCTCAGAACCGGCTCATGACCGCAGTCGCGGCAGAACGCCAGCAGGTCGGCGGGCGCGATACGCGTCGTTGCCGTATTGATCAGCGGATGGGCGTTGATCGGATCGTGCTGCATCAGGTCCGCGTCCAGAATCAGCTTCACCCGTCCTTCAGGGTCATTGATGACGGCGAAGGGCGTGACGGAACCGGGTTCCACGCCCAGAACCTCCATCAGCAGGTCCGGCTTGCCGAAACTGAAACGGGGCGCACCCAGCCGCTTCGACAGGGCATTCATGTCCACGCGGCGATCCTCCAGGCAGACGACGAGCCAGAGACCGCCCTTCTTGTCCTTCAGCAACAGGTTCTTGATGTGGCCGCCGGACATCTGGCCGCGATGGGTCTTGGCTTCCTCGACCGTGAACACGGCCGCATGCTCGATGGTTTCCGTCGTGATCCCCAGGGCATCCAGACGGGCCTGCAGGTCTGCGCGCGTCGCGGGCATCAGGTTTCTCCTTCCCTGGCGGTCTCAGGTGCCCCTGAATACCGGTTTGCGCTTCGCGGCAATGGCGGCCCGTCCCTCAAGAAAATCGTCGGAGGTAAAGCACTCCCGCACCCCTTCCATCGCCCGGGCATAGTCCAGATTGCCCCGCGCGCTGGCATTCAGGACGTATTTCATCCCCTTGACCGCCAGGGGGGCCATGGCCGCCAGTTCGGCCACGTAGCGGGCGACGAACTCCGCACGCTGATCCGGTTCGATGACATGATCCAGAAAGCCGCAGGCCTTCATCTCGGTCGCGTCGAAGGTCTCACCGGCAAGGTAGAGCCGCTTGGCCGCCGACATGCCGATCCTCTCCTGCGCCCGGCGCAGCCCGTTGATCGGGTAGTGGATGCCGAAGCGCGCCGGGGGGATGAAGGTTCGTGCCGTTGTCTTGCCGATGCGGAAGTCGCAGGCCAGCGCCAGGTCGGTTCCGCCGCCATAGACGGCACCGTTCAGGGCGCAGACGGTCGCGAAGGGCAATGCCTCCAGCCGCGACGAGATCGTGTCCAGCGGGTTCTCCCACCAGGGAAAGTTCTCGTCCACGCCACTCAGGT
>CAXBNO010000363.1:0-4121 GCA_963976775.1 uncultured Kordiimonadales bacterium | reverse complement strand
CATGGATGTCCTGGTCCTTGGCGACACCATCATCGAACGCCAGCGCGACGCCTGATACTCAGACGGCTTCCGCGGCGGCGGGTACCGTCGCCAGCACAGTTTCCGCATTCCGGCGCAGCACCTCCCCCATCAGGATCAGGCAGGGCTGCTCAGGGTCCAGTTCAGCGATCGCCGTTGCCACTTGGCCCAGCGTCGAATGGACCCAGGCTTCGTCAGGTCGGGAGATGCTCACCCCGACTGATACCGGCCGTGACGCAGATGCACCGTGCGCCATGGCCTTGGCGCCGAAGGCCGCCAGACGACCACGCCCCATGTAGAGGGCGATGGTCGTCCTCCCGGACGCCACGGCCTGCCAGTCGATCTCCGCCGGGCCGTCTCCCCTCCCATGACCTGAAACATAGAGAAGCTGACGACCGGAATGGCGGTCGGTCAGGGTCATTCCAATGCTTGCCGCAGCCGCAGAAGCGGTGGTGATGCCGGGCACGATGCTGACAGCGATGCCAGCGGCCCGCAGCGCACGCACCTCCTCCCCGCCCCGGCTGAAGATCGCGGGGTCTCCGGCCTTCAGCCGGACCACATGTTTCCCCTCGCCGGCGAACCGCACCATCAGGCGATTGATCTCTTCCTGTCTGCAGGATGGGCGCCCGCCGCGCTTGCCAACGGGCATGCGCTGCGCCTCCCGTCGTGCCAGCTCCAGGATATCGTCGGAAACCAGCGCGTCGAACAGCACGACATCGGCATCCTGCAGCGCCCGGATCGCCTTCACGGTCAGCAGGTCCGGATCACCCGGTCCGGCCCCGACAAGGGTCACCCGACCACGCCCGGGTATCCTGTCGAAGACCGGCAAGGCATTGTCCGCGACCGGCGGCAGGGCATTGCCGGACAGGGCCGCGTCGGCAAAGCGGGACCACCAGGCGCGGCGCAGGCTGGGCAGCGGCAGCGACGCCCTGACTGTTCCGCGCAGGGCCCGCGCCCGCACACCCCATTCGCCGAGATTGCGCGGCAGCAACCGCTCGACCCCTTGCCGGATCGCCTGTCCCAGAACCGGCGCAGCGCCGTCGGTGGAGATGCCGACCACGACAGGTGAGCGATTGACGATGGATCCGAACTGCACCGTGCAGAGTGCCGTTCGGTCGATCTGGTTGATCGGCACACCCTGGGCGACCGCCGCGTCAAAGAGCGCCTGCGCCTGCATCTCCCCGTCGGTATCCGCGACCACAAGCGCAAACTCCGACAGCCGGGCAAGGGACGCTTCGAACCCGCAAGGCCTCAGGTCATGACGTTCGATCAGCGCGGCAACCTCCGCGACGGGGTCTTCCGTCACCAGCGTCGGGATCGCTCCGGCGGCGAGCAGCAGTTCCAGCTTCCACGCCACGGCCGCGGACCCGCCCACGACAAGGACAGGCCTGTCCTGTAACCGGTGAAACAGGGGCAGAACGGCCAGGGGCGCGATCCGCTCCACTGCGGCCTCAGACAGCTTCCGCGACCTGCGCATTGTTCAGCAGCCTCCTGATCTCGCCCTGACAGGATCCGCAGCCGGTTCCCGCTCCCGTGACCTCACCAACAGCCCGGACGGTGCAGGCACCACCTGCGATCGCCACGCCGATGGCACGTTTGCCGACATTGTTGCAGGCACAGACCATGACACCTGGCCCCGCGCTCGCATCAGCAGGGCGCCCGGCCAGCAACCGTGCACGCTGGGAGACTTCACCAAATGTCTCGCCAAGACAGGACAGCAGCCATTCGCGCTCGACCGCCACGGGGCTGCGGGCGGCAAGGAACGCTCCGATCAGGCGGTCCTGGCGAAAGACGGCATACCGGCAGAGGCCCAGGTGATTGTCCAGATACTGCAGCCATTCCAGCCCTTCTTCTGCCGACAGGCCAAGCAGGCGACCGGTCAGTCGGGATTCGGGAACATCGCCGCTGCCCGCGCATTCGAACCTGTAACCCGGACCCGAGCGTACGGCGGCCCAGTAGTCGGTCCCGTCAGGTTCGGGTCGCTGAAGGCTGGCGCCGAAACCGTACCAGTCGGCGTCCTGCCGCTGCATGCGGACACGCGATGATTTCAGGGCGGGCTGACCGGACACGGGATCGACCGTGCTGTGCACCAGCGCATCGACACGCGCCGTCATTGCTGTCTGGCCGGTCCAGTGCATCGGACTGAAGACCGTACCCGGCTGTTGCGCGTCTGTGATCAGGGCCCGGGCGACCAACCGTCCGCGTTCGCTGGAGAGCCGGACAAGATCCGCCGCCGTGATGCCAAGTCGCTTCGCATCGACCGGATGCAGCGCCACGAATGGCTCCGCCAGATGCTGTGAGAGTCGCGCCGAGCGACCGGTGCGGGTCATGGTGTGCCACTGATCCCTGACGCGTCCGGTATTCAGGACGAAGGTTTCCGGTTCGGTGCCAGCCAGTGCAGGCGTCAGGGTCGGCACGAACCGGGCGCGCCGGTCTGCGGTGAAGAACGCACCGTCTGACAGGGACAAGCCGACTGATAGCGAGGTTCGGGCCGGAACCGGCCATTGCACCGGCTGCAGACGGTCATAGCCGCTGCGTCCCAGCCCGGACAGTCCACCGATATCGAAGGCCCGCCGGTCATTGTTGTCGAGGGCGGACAGCCGGGCATGCTCGTCGAAGATTTCGTCGGGTCCAGCATAGTCGAACGCCTGCCGGAACCCCATCGCCTTCGCCACGTCACAGATGATGCGCCAGTCCGGTCGGACGCCATCGGGCAAGGCGCGAAATGCGCGCTGCCGACTGATCCTGCGTTCGGAATTGGTGACCGTTCCGGCCTTCTCGCTCCAGCTTGCAGCAGGCAGCAGGATGTCGGCGATCTCGGCTGTATCGGTACGTCGCTCGACATCGGACACCACGACGAGCGGACAGGCCTTCAGCGCACGGCGCACCCGGTCAGCGTCGGGCATGGTGACGGCAGGATTGGTGGCCATGATCCACACGGCCCGGACCTGACCCGCCTCGATCGCATCGAAAAGCTCGACCGCCTTCAGGCCTGACCGGGTGGCCATGGCCGTTGCCTGCCAGAATTCCTGTACCCGCGCCCAATCCGCCGGGTTCTCGATCTCCATGTGCGCGGCAAGCTGGTTGGCAAGCCCGCCAACCTCCCGCCCGCCCATAGCGTTCGGCTGTCCGGTGATGGAGAACGGCCCCATGCCGGGACGCCCGATACGACCTGTCAGCAGATGGCAGTTGATGATGGCGTTGACCCGGTCGGTTCCGTCCGCCGCCTGGTTCACGCCCTGACTGAAGACAGTCACTGTCCTGTCGTGGGCCGCGAACATCTCCCGGAACGCCGCGATCTGTGCCCGACTGAGGCCGGTCAGTGCCTCGGTCTCCGCCTGCTGTATTGCCTCGGCGGTGCGCAAGGCGTCTTCCAGCCCGTTGGTGTGCTGCGCCACAAAGGCCGCATCCTCATGCCCCTGCTCTGCAAGCCAGACCAGCAGGTTACCGAAAAGTGCCACATCGCCGCCGCTGCGGATCGGCAGGTGCAGGTCGGCCAGTTCCGCCGTCGGGGTGCGGCGCGGGTCTATGACAACGATCCTCATCCCGGGACGCGAGTCGCGCGCGGCCAGCAGACGCTGGAACAGGACCGGATGACACCAGGCCAGGTTGGAGCCGACCAGTACCACCAGATCCGCCTGCTCCAGGTCGGTATAGGAAACCGGTACGAAGTCGGCCCCGAAGGCACGCTTGTGCCCTGCAACCGATGAAGCCATGCAGAGCCGCGAATTGGTGTCGATGTTGCCGGAACCGATGAACCCCTTCATCAGCTTGTTGGCGACGTAGTAGTCCTCCGTCAGCAACTGGCCCGAAACATAGAAAGCGACCGCGTCCGGACCATGTTCCGCGATTGTCCGGCTGAAACCATCCGCGACCATGGCGATGGCGTCATCCCAGGTCACGGGCCTTCCGTCCACTTCAGGTGCCAGCAGCCGCCCGTCCAGCCCCAGTGTCTCCCCCAGTGCCGCGCCCTTCGAACAGAGGCGGCCAAGGTTCGCCGGATGCTCCGGATCCCCCTTGATCGCCACTGCGCCATCAGGCCCGGTGGTCGCCAGCACGCCGCACCCGACCCCGCAATAGGGGCAGGTCGTGCGCACGGCGGG
>CAXBNO010000362.1:0-4124 GCA_963976775.1 uncultured Kordiimonadales bacterium | reverse complement strand
ATGATCCACATCGGCAAGAACACCCGTTCGACGATCATCTCCAAGGGCATCTCCGCCGGTCGCGCCAACCAGACCTACCGTGGTCTGGTACGCATCCAGCCGGGAGCGGAGGGTGCGCGCAACTATACCCAGTGCGACTCCCTGCTGATCGGCGACCAGTGCGGGGCGCACACCGTGCCCTACATCGAGGCGAAGAACTCCAGCGCCCGTGTGGAGCATGAGGCCACGACCTCGAAGATCTCCGACGAGCAGCTTTTCTACTGCCGCCAGCGCGGGCTTTCCGACGAGGAGGCGGTGGCGCTGATCGTCAACGGGTTCTGCCGCGAGGTGATGCGGGAACTGCCCATGGAATTCGCGGTGGAGGCGACCAAGCTGGTGGGCATCAGCCTGGAAGGCAGTGTCGGCTGAGGCATCGGCCGACACCGAACCGCGCAACGAAACAGACAGACAAGCCGAAGGCGACAACATGCTGAAGATCGAGAACCTGCACGTCGAAGTGGATGGCAAGGAAATCATCCGGGGCCTGGACCTGGAAGTCCCGAAGGGCGAGGTGCATGCCATCATGGGGCCGAACGGGGCCGGCAAGTCCACCCTGTCCTACACGCTGGCGGGGCGCGACGGCTACACGGTGACGGACGGCAAGGTCACGTTCCGGGGCCGCGACCTGCTGGACCGGGAACCGGAACAGCGCGCCGCCGACGGGCTGTTCCTGGGCTTCCAGTATCCGGTCGAGATTCCCGGTGTTGCGACCCTGACCTTCCTGAAGACCGCCGTGAACGCGGTGCGCCGCCAGCGCGGTGAGGAAGAATATGACGCCATGCAGTTCATGAAGCTGGTGCGTGGCAAGGCGAAGGACCTGAACATTTCCGACGAGATGCTGAAGCGTCCCGTCAATGTCGGCTTTTCCGGCGGCGAGAAGAAGCGCAACGAGATCCTGCAGATGGCAGTGCTCGACCCGGCGTTCTGCCTGCTGGACGAGACCGATTCCGGCCTCGACATCGATGCGCTGAAGGTGGTGGCCGACGGCGTCAACGCCCTGCGCGGACCGGAGCGGGGAATGCTGATCATCACCCATTACCAGCGGCTGCTGGATCACATCATTCCCGACCGGGTGCATATCCTGGCGGAGGGCCGGATCGTCGAGAGCGGCGACAAGAACCTGGCGCTGGAGCTGGAGAAGAAGGGCTATGCGTCCTTCGGCACGGACCGGGCGGCCTGAGGCAGTCATGGACAGCACAGCCGAAATCCTTCTGGAACGCTTCAGCGGTGATGCCGATACCGACCGGACCGCGGCGCGCGACCGGTTCCGGGACGCGGGTCTGCCGACACCGAAGCAGGAAGCCTGGAAGTTCACCAACCTGCGCCCGCTGGCCCGATTCCTGGATGCACGGACGGAACCTGCAAACGACAGCCGTCCCGCCATTCCGGACCTGCTGTTGGACGGGGCCTATCGGGTGGTCATCATTGACGGTCGTATCGACGGTGACCTTTCGGATGCCGGCATCGACGGCCTGAGCCTCGCTCAGGGCAACGGTCTGCAGGCAGACTCGGACGCCGAACGTGCCCTGCGTGACCTCAGCATTGCCATGGCGGACGACGGGCTGCGCATCACGCTGGATGCCAACGCGGCGCCGTCACAGGCGCTGGAGCTTGTCTTCATCGGCACGGGCAGCCGTCCGGGCGGCCATCATTTCACGCTGGAGATCGCGCTCGGCAGCAACAGCGCGCTGACCGTGGTGGAGCATCACCTGGGCAGCAACGCCTACGCCGCGACCCTGGCCACGGATGTACGGCTGGCAGACGGCGCGCGCCTGCGTCACGTCAAGCTGCAGGACGAGAGCACCGAGGCCTTCCACCTGTCCGACTGCACGGTGGAGATCGGACGCGACGCAAGCCACGAACGCTTCGTGCTGTCCGTCGGATCCCGGCTGGCACGGGACGAGGTGCATGTCGCCCTGAACGGTCAGGGCAGTTCCGTGCGCCTGCTCGGGGCCTATGCAGGTCGTGGGCAGCAGCACCTGGACCACACCACCCATATCGATCACGCGGTACCCCACACCAGCAGCCATGAGATCTACAAGGGCGTGCTGGATGACCGGTCACGCGGCGTCTTCCAGGGCGGCATCCGGGTGATGAAGGATGCGCAGAAGACCGCAGGGCACCAGTTGAACAAGGCACTGCTGCTTTCGCGGCAGGCGGAGATCGACTCCAAGCCGGCGCTGGAGATCTATGCCGACGATGTGGTCTGCAGCCATGGCGCGACCGCAGGCGAGATCGACGAGGACGCGCTGTTCTATCTGCGCGCCCGGGGCATTGACGCGCAGGCCGCCAAGAGCCTGCTGGTACAGGCCTTTCTGGACGAGGTTTTCGACGACATTGACGACGAAACCCTGCGCGAACGTCTGAAGGACCGGGTGCACAGCGCCCTGCAGGTGGAGGGTGCGGCCCATGGCTGATACGGTTCCGGATCGCCTGAACAGTTCCGTGCTGGATGTGGAGGCGGTGCGCCGCGACTTTCCGATCCTGTCGGAAACCGTCTATGGCAAGCCGCTGGTGTTCATGGATTCAGGGGCCAGCGCGCAGAAGCCGCGCCAGGTCATCGACGCCATGCGCCACTGCATGGAGCACCAGTATTCCAACGTCCACCGCGGGGCGCACTACCTGTCCGCCGCGACCACGGATGCCTTCGAGCAGGCGCGGGACCGCGTCGCGCGCTTCCTGAACGCCGCCAGCCCCGACGAGATCATCTTCACCCCCAATGTCACCGCCGCCATCAACCTGGTGGCCCACGCCTATGGCCGGGCCTTCCTGAAGGCGGGCGACGAGGTGATCGTCTCCGAGATGGAGCATCACGCCAATATCGTGCCCTGGCAGTTGCTGGCAGAGGCGACAGGTGTCGTGCTGCGGGTGGCACCGGTGGAGGATGATGGCAGCTTCCGGATCGAGCGGTTCGCGGAACTGCTGAACGACCGCACGAAGCTGGTCGCCATCACCCATTGTTCCAACGTGCTGGGCACCAATGTCCCGGCGAAGGAAGTGGCGCGGCTGGCCCACGATGCGGGTGCAAAGGTGCTGTTCGACGGCGCGCAGGCGGTCGTGCATGGCCCCGTGGACGTGCAGGACATCGACGCCGATTTCTATGGTTTCACCGCCCACAAGCTCTACGGGCCGAGCGGACTTGGCGTGCTCTACGGCAAGCTGGATATCCTGAACAGCATGCCGCCGTTCCTGGGCGGAGGCGACATGATCGACAGGGTCTCCTTCAAGGGTTCGACCTTCAAGGAGGCCCCGCACCGGTTCGAGGCCGGCACGCCTGCGATCGTCGAAGCCATTGGCCTGCATGCGGCGATCAACTATGTCGCCGACATCGGCTTCGATGCCATCCGCGCGCATGAGGCGGGCCTGCGCGACTATGCGCATGAACGGCTTTCCGCCATCGACGGAATGCGCCTGATCGGCACCGCGCCGGACAAGGCGGCCATCATCTCCTTTCTTGTCGATGGACTGCACCCCTATGACGTGGCCGCCGTGCTGGACCGTCAGGGCGTTGCCTGCCGCGTCGGGCACCATTGCGCGGAACCGCTGATGGACCGGCTGGGGATTATCGGCACCGTCCGCGCGACGCTGGCGATCTACAACACGAAGGCCGAGATCGATGTGCTTGGGGAAGCCATCGAGAAGGCCCGGAAGATGCTGAGTTGAGGATCACACATGGCACGTGCTGAGTACGAGGATTTCGCGGAGACACTGGAGGCGCTGGACGACGACATGCGCTTCGAGTTCCTGCTTGATCTGGCGAAGAAACAGGATGCGACCGACTTCCCGGAGGAATGGAAGACGGATGCGAACCTGATGCACGGCTGCATGTCGAAGGTGTGGCTGGTGCATGAGGAGAAGGACGGCCTGCACTGGTTCAAGGGAGCCTCCGAAGCCGCGATCGTGAAGGGGCTGGTGCACATGATGGTGCAGTCCTTCAGCGGCCTGACATCGGAGGAGGTTCGGGAAATCAGTCTCGATGACGTGCGGCGGCTGAACCTGGGTGCCCTCACCTTCCAGCGCCAGGTCGGCATGATGGCGATGCTGAAACAGATCCAGAAGATGGCCGGGCAGCCGGTCGCCCGCGA
>CAXBNO010000361.1:0-4126 GCA_963976775.1 uncultured Kordiimonadales bacterium | reverse complement strand
GCTGACCCCAACCTGGTTGGGGTGGACAGCGTGCGGAAGCTCGGTCGGACCAATTATGACGTCGCCGACCAGATGTCGAACATGGGCATGGAGGCGATACATCCGAAGGCGGCCAAGACCCTGCGCCAGGCGGACGTGCCGCTGCGGGTGCGCAATGCCTTCGAACCGGACGACCCGGGAACCCTGATCGACGATCAGCCTGCCGATAAACCTGCGGTCGAGATCCTGACCGGTCTGGACATCATCGCACTGGAGGTGTTCGAGCAGGACATGGTCGGGGTGAAGGGCTGCGACACGACAATCCTGGAGACGCTGCGCCGCCACAACGTGCGGATCGTCTCCAAGGTCTCGAACGCCAACACCATCACCCACTACCTCGATTCCTCGCTGAAGGTGATGCGGCGGGTGGAGAAGGACCTCGCGCGGCATTATCCGTCGGCCCGCATCCTTGCCCGACCGATGGCCATGGTATCGGTCATTGGGCGGGACCTCAGCGGATTGTCCGTGCTGACGCGCGGGCTGGGCACCATCGCCGACGCTGGCCTGTCCGCCATCGGGGCAAGTCAGGGTCCGCGCAATGTGGATGTCCAGTTCATCTTCGAACGCGACGACCTGCAGCCCGCGATCCGCGCGCTGCACCGCAACTTCATCGAGACACCGGCATCCAGGGAGCTGAAGAAGGTCGCCTGATCAGCCCGGCAGACGGCTTCCCTGCCGTCCCGTCAGTCGATCAGCGCGGCGTAGCGGTCCAGATGATAATCGGAGTCGCCGAACAGGACCTCCAGTGCCAGCAGCCGCTTGACGTAGTGGCCGATGTGCAGTTCGTCAGTCGTGCCCATGCCGCCGTGGATCTGGATGGCCTGCTTGCGCGTGCGGGCATATTCGACCGTGTCGCGGACCAGCACCTCCATGATGCCGACAGCCTCCGCGCAACAGGCGATGATCGCCTCATCTGTCACTGTTTCGATGGCATCGATGCTGGTGTCGGGATTTCCCATGCGGGAAGCGCCATCGACCCGCACATTGTCGAACGTGATGTCGGCAGCGCGCAGCCCGTCGATGGTGGGATAGTCGCGGCGCCGAATGCCATCGGTATCCGCATCGACCACGAACAGCTCGACGCCCTGCCGGTCCCGCTCCGCTCCACCGGACCGGGCGGAGACCAGCAGCAGGTCGGCGCTCGGGCCATTCAGCACCAGTTGCTTCTCGCCGCTGATCAGGAAGCCGTCCCCATCGGCCTGAACCGTACAGCCGACGCAGGCCGGATTGCCGGCGGCGCGGCGTTCCACATGCGCAAGGGCAAGCTGTGTCTCGCCCGCGATGACAGGTGGCAGGATGGCATGCTTCTGGTCCGCTGACCCCAGCATCTCCACCAGCCTTCCGGCCAGGACCAGACATGGCACGAAGGGTTCCGTCACCAGTCCCCTGCCGAGTGCTTCCGTCATCGTTGCCACATCGCGCGGGCTGCCGCCGAAGCCACCGTTCTCCTCCGCGAACGGCACCGACAGCCAGCCGAGTTCGGCAAAGGTCTGCCAGTGCCCGACACTGTACCCCAGGTCGGAATTCGCCAGCGCGCGCCGCACGTCGAAGCCGTAATCCTGCGCCACGAAACGGTCGACACTGTCCTTCAGCATCTGCTGCTCTTCGGAGAGGGCAAAGGTCATGGCGGTCACAATCCCAGAACGGCCTTGGCGACGATGCTGCGCTGCACCTCCGCACTGCCGCCTGCAATGGTGGTGGACCGATCATCCAGCCAGGTCGCCATGGCGGTCAGCGCGTGGTCAGGCACCAGGGAGCCGACATTGTTCCCCGGCACCAGCGCCTCCGGCTGCAGTGGCACACCATTCAGCCCCACTGTCTGCAGCCAGAGCTTGTCCAGCGCCTGACGCGCATCCGCCCCGGCGATCTTCAGCACGGAGGCGGCGGGACCGGGGGAGCGGCCTGCCGCCGTTTCCTCATTCACCCGCATCTCCGTGGCGATGAAGGCGCGGGCATTGATCTCCGCCTCCGCCAGCCTGCGCCGGAACACGCGGTCGTCGATCAGGGGGGTGCCGTCAGCAGCAACCTCCTCCACGGCGGAGCGGCGGATCTGGCGCAACCGCTTCTTCAGCGGCGCGGCGTAACTCATGCTGCGCTCGAACTCCAGCAGGTACTTGGCGACGGTCCAGCCGTCATTCTCCGCGCCGACGCGATTGGCCTGCGGCACCCGCACGTCATCGAAGAAGACCTGGTTCTGCTCCTGTACCCCGTTCAGGTTGATGATGGGTTCCACCGTGATTCCCGGCGTGTCCATCTCCAGCAGCAGGAAGGTGATGCCCTGCTGTGGCTTTCCCTGCGTCGAGGTCCGGACCAGCAGGAACATGTGGCTCGCCTCATGCGCGTTCGACGTCCAGATCTTGCTGCCGTTCAGGATGTAGTCATTACCGTCGGGCACAGCCGACATCTTCAGGCTGGCAAGGTCCGATCCCGATGCAGGCTCCGAATAGCCCTGGCACCAGATGTGCTCTGCCGACAGCAGCCGCGGCAGGTAGTACGCCTGCTGCGCCTTCGTGCCGTGGCCCATCAGCACGGGTCCGCACATGAACAGCCCCTGCATGATGGTGGACGGGGCTCCGGCGATATCGGATTCCTCGCGGAAGATCATCTGCTGATGCAGGTCCCAGCCCGGACCACCGAACTCGACTGGCCAGTGGGGCGCGGCCCAGCCCTGCCGGTGCAGGATCTTCTGCCAGGCAATGGCGGTGGGCATGTGCGGAAACATGCTGGCGGTCAGACGGGTCGCCTCCCGAATGTCGTCGGGCAGGTTCGCGGCCAGGAACGCACGCACCTCATCCCTGAACGCTTCGTAATCAATCTCTGGCTGCTCTGACATATCTGCTGTTGCCCTCCCCCGGGTCAGGCAGCCTAACGGACCGGTTCGTCCCCCTCAATCGGCGAGAACCGCTTGCCCTCCCCGCTCGGGTCCGGGCTGTGAAACATGTCGTAGGGCCGGGCCCAGATGCGGCCGTCGGCGCTCTGGTAGATCACCAGCTTCTCCTCCGTCTCGCTGTGCAGCGCCGTGTGCAGCACACGATAGAGCCCGCCCTTGTAGTGACGGTGCGTCGGTGTCCAGCCTGCCATCCGTTCAGCCCTCCCGCATCTTCGGTTCACCGGACGGTGCCAGCAGCAGGACCGCCTGCACAGCCCGTCGCATCCCGGCCTCGAAGGTCGCAACGTCCTGGCTTTCCAGCAACAGGCCCTTCGACGCCATGATCAGCAGGAAGGCGCGGCCCTCCGCGTCCGGGACGTTCCGGCAGATCCCGCGCTCCACCATGAATTCCGACAGATGCCTCGACATCCGTGCCACCCGGTCCACGTTCTCGCGGCGCTGTGAGTCCACCCCCATGTCCAGGATCTCCGCCCCGTGAGGGGAGGACCGCAAAAGGGGCAGCACGTCGCTGATCCACGCCATGAAGCAACAGGTCATCGCCGTCTCGGCATCCGTTTCAGGCTCCGCCAGCCGCGCCACCGCCCGCGCCATGCAGACCTCTGTGAAGCCTGCCGCAGCCCAGCTCAGCACGGCCTTCTTGGTCCGGAAGCGGTTGTAGAGGGTCTGCCGTGAAACATTGGCCGCCGAGGCGATCTCCCCCATCGATGCCTTGCCGAACCCGTACCCGGCAAAGACCCTGAGGACATTCTCGTAGGTTTCCATGTCATCCATGGCTCAGATTTTACATATTTGACGATTATTGTAAATAATGCCCAAATTGATTTGACGAGAGGGTTCCCTGCGAACAGGCTTCCGACGCGCGGGCATCGATCACGCCCGGGACCCGGAGGAACAATCGTGAGCGTATCCGAATTGAGCAGACGCCGGTTCCTGCAACTGGGTCTCGGCGCGTCCACCGGACTGCTGATCGGCTGCGGCAGTCACGAACTGGATCCCATTGCATCCTTCGCCACGACGCGGGAGGAGCAGCGGTTCCGCAGTGCATGGCTGCACATCGACACCGACGGCGGCATCAACTTCATCGTCCCCTCCACCGAAATGGGCCAGGGCGTACAGACCGCGCTGACCATGCTGGTGGCAGACGAGATGGACGCGGACTGGGGCCGTATCCAGACGACCTTTGCCCCTTACGATCCT
>CAXBNO010000360.1:0-4131 GCA_963976775.1 uncultured Kordiimonadales bacterium | reverse complement strand
ACCGTGACGCAGGGCGCGTCGTCGCAATGCAGGCAGGACTTGGGAAAATGCACCAGACGGGCATCGTCGCCATCCGTCACCTCGAAACTGTGGATGCGGTTCAGCCAGGTGCCGGAGACATCCGCGCCGTAGGGATCCGTATCCGACAGCGGTGCGAGATCGCCGCCGGTGTTCCACTCCTTGCAGTTCACGGCACAGGCATGACAGCCGACGCAGGTGTCGAGGTCGATCACCAGCCCCAGCTTCTTTTCCGTATGGGCAGGCAGGGCGGTCATGTGCGTCGGCTCCTGTCCGGGTGCCAGGCGCTGGCCGTCGGTTGAGGCGGCGCGCCATCCAGCGGCGGCTGCGCCGCGAAACGCGGCATGGTGCGCGCCGTATCACCGTCCCGCACCTTCTCCAGCCGGACCCGCAGGTCGAACCATGCGGCCTGCCCGGTGATCGGGTCCGAGTTGGCGTGTCGCTCGCCGTCACCCCGGTCGGGCAGAAGCTCGTGGATCAGGTGGTTGAGCAGAAACCCCTTCTCGGCCTCCGGCGCGTCGGGACTCAGGTTCCAGGCGCCGGATCGCTTGCCGATCGCGTTCCAGGTCCAGATCGTGCGGTCATTGACGGCCGCCATACGCTTCACCGGCACGCGGATGCGGCCGTGGTGAGAGACGACATCCACCAGATCGCCGTCCCGCAGTGCCATCTCATCGAACAGGCCCGCCGGAATGTGCATTGCATTCGCGGTGTGGATCTGGCGCAGCCAGGCATTCTGCGACCCCCAACTGTGATACATCGCCATTGGCCGCTGTGTCAGGGCGTGCAGGGGAAAGTCTCCGTCTTTCACGGCCTCGCCCTCGAACGGCGCATACCAGCGCGGCAGGGGCGTGAAGGTGTCCGCGATCCGCTGACGCAGGTGTTCCGGGGGCTGGCGGTCACCGTGTCCCTGTGCCGCCAGGCGGAACTTCTGCAACGGTTCCAGATAGAGCTGGAATGTCACAGGCGCGGGCTTGTCGAAGAATCCCATCTCAACGGCGAAGTCCTGATAGGCCCGGTTGGCAAACTTGAAGAACCGCGCTTCCTCCGGGATTTCCTGGCTCCAGAAGCTGCCGTTGGCGATGTAGCGGTCAAGCTGGTCCGGGTTGATGTCGCCGCGTCCGGCACTCTTGCCGTCGGTCCCCCTGAACCCGGCGAGCGGGCCGATGCCGGGCTTGCGCAGGTGATTGACCATGTAGTCGGCATAGTCGGCATAGGTCGGTGCCCCGTCCTCCCCGACGAAGCCGGGCAGGCCCAAGCGGGCGCCCAGGTCGATCAGCACGGTCTGGAACCCGCGCACGTCCCGGTCGGGTTCGATCACCGGCCAGCGAATGGCGTCCGCCACCATGTCCGGCTCCGCGATCGGCCGGTCGAGCAGGGATATGCAGTCGTGACGCTCCAGATAGGTCGTGTCCGGCAGCACGAGGTCGGCATAGGCCACCATCTCCGACGAATAGGCGTCGGAATAGATGATCTTCGGGATCACGTAGTTCCCGTCGTCATCCGTGGCCGTCAGCATCTCCATGGTGCCCGCCGTGTTCATCGACGAATTCCAGGCCATGTTGGCCATGTAGAGGAACAGCACATCGACCGGATAGGGATCGCGGTTGAAGGCATTGGCGATGACCATGTGCATCATGCCATGCGCCGACAGGGGCGCGTCCCAGGAGAAGGCCTTGTCGATGCGGATGGGCTTGCCGTCATCGTCCAGCAGCAGATCCTCCGGCCCGCGCGGGAATCCGAGATGTGGTCCGGCCAGCGGCTGGTTGGGCAGGATCCGCCCGGTGATGCCGGCTCCGGTGGGTTTGGGATGTACGTCGACCGGTTTGGGGTAGGGTGGCTCGAACCTGAATCCGCCCGGGCAGTCGACCGCACCGATCAGCACCTGCAGCAGATGCAGCGCCCGGCAGGTCTGGAAACCGTTGGAATGGGCGGAGATGCCGCGCATGGCATGGAACGCGACCGGACGACCGGTGAAGCCGTCATGCCGTTCACCATCCATGTCCGTCCAGGGCTGGTCGATGCGGATCTCCTCCTCGAAGGCGACCCGCCCGATCTCCGCTGCCAGGGCGCGGATACGGTCCGCACCGATGCCGGTCTCTCCCGCCACGGCCTCTGGCGCATATGCCGGGTCCAGCGCGGTCTCGGCGATCAGCTCGAACGAGGGCCGGGCGCAGCCGCCGTCCGGCAATTCCAGGCGACCCTTCAGTGACGGGCGCTTCGTGGCCGTGACCGGCTTCCCGCTGTCGCGATCCAGCATCAGTGGCTTGTCGTCGGCGTCGCGCAGGAACAGGCCGTCATCCGCCGCACCGGGACGGTCGATGACCAGCCAGGCGGCATTCGAATAGCGCATCAGGTAGTCCAGATCGACGCGCCCGTTGCGCATCAGCTCGTGGATCAGGCTGAGCACCAGCAGCCCGTCGGTGCCGGGGCGGATGCCGAACCAGTCGTCGGCCACCGCCGAGTAGCCGGTACGGATCGGGTTGACCGAAACGACACGGACGCCGCGCTGCTTCAGCTTGGAGATGCCGGCCTTGATCGGGTTGGAATCATGGTCCTCGGCCACGCCGAACAGCAGGAACAGCTTCGTGCGGTCCCAGTCCGGCTGGCCGAATTCCCAGAACGCGCCACCGATGGTGTAGATGCCGGCCGTCGCCATGTTCACGGAGCAGAAGCCGCCGTGGGCTGCATAATTGGGGGTGCCGAACTGCTGCGCCCAGAAGCTGGTCAGTGACTGGCTCTGGTCGCGCCCGGTGAAGAAGGCCAGCCGTTTCGGGCTGGTGGCGCGGGCGCGGGCCAACCAGGCGGTGGCCATGTCCAGCGCTTCCTCCCATTCGATCTCCTCGAACCGGTTCTCGCCGCGCTTGCCGATGCGCTTCAGCGGCTTGCGCAGGCGGGCGGGGGAATAATGCTGCATGATGCCCGCCGAGCCCTTGGCGCACAGCACGCCCTTGTTCACCGGGTGGTCGCGATTGCCGCCGATGTAGCGGACCTGGTCGCCTTCCAGATGGACATCGATGCCGCAACGGCAGGCACACATGTAACAGGTCGTCTTCTCGACCCGCCGTTCTGCGCCGGACCCACGGGTCGCCGCATTGCGTTCGGACGGTACGTTCACGGTGCCTCCTCAGCAACCACGCGGCGGGTTTCGCAGCGATTCAGGGCATTACACACCCTTGATGCGGAGTTTGGACGAAGCAACGGGCCGGACGCAAGGCGGTGGCACCCATGGCAGCCATTCGCGGGGGCATGGGCCATAGCGCAATTCGGTTTTGTCCCGGACGATGGGGCGCGCTATGTTCCGCGCAGCAACTGACGCTGAACGACAGAAACTGTCACTGAGAAAAGGGGAGATCACTCATGGCTGATGCAGTCATCGTTTCAACCGCCCGGACGCCGATCGGCAAGGCTTTCCGTGGTGCGTTCAACAATACCGGTGGCGCCGAGATGGGCGGCCATGTGGTGAAGCACGCCGTGGAGCGCGCGGGCATCGAAGGCGGCGAAGTCGAGGACGTGCTGATGGGCTGCGCCAATCCGGAAGGCACCACCGGTGGCAACATCGCCCGCCAGATCGCGCTGCGTGCGGGTCTTCCCGTCAATGTGCCGGGTGCCACGGTCAACCGCTTCTGCTCCTCCGGTCTGCAGACCATCGCCATGGCCAGCCAGCGGATCATCGCCGACGAGGCCGATGTGCTGGTCGCCGGTGGCCTGGAGTCGGTCAGCCTGGTGCAGAACGAACATGCCAACCGCTACCGTTCCAAGGACGAGTGGCTGGAGAAGACCCATCCGGGCATCTACTACTCGATGATCCAGACGGCGGAAGTCGTCGCCAACCGCTATGGCGTCAGCCGCGAGTATCAGGACGAGTACGGGCTGCAGTCGCAGATGACGAGATCGTGCCGATGACCACGACCAAGATCGTCACCGACAAGCAGACCGGTGAGACCTCGGAAGTCGAGGTGACGCTGGACAGGGACGAGGGCAACCGCGCCGACACCAATCTGGAAGGCCTGTCCTCCCTGAAGCCGGTGATCGGTGACAATGGCTTCATCACGGCCGGCAACGCCTCGCAGCTTTCCGACGGTGCCTCCGCCGCCGTGGTCATGAACGCCA
>CAXBNO010000359.1:0-4151 GCA_963976775.1 uncultured Kordiimonadales bacterium | reverse complement strand
CCTCGACCAACCCGATCGCCTCGATCTTCGCCTGGACCCGTGGACTGTCCTACCGCGCCAAGATGGACGAGAACGCGGCCCTCGGCCAGTTCGCGGAGACGCTGGAAAAGGTCTGCGTTTCCACCGTCGAGGCGGGTCAGATGACCAAGGACCTGGCCATCCTGATCGGCCCCGACCAGAACTGGATGACCACAAGCCAGTTCCTGGACGCGCTGGACCAGAACCTGCAGCAGGCACGGGGCTGACCCAACACGGAACGACGGGGACCGCTTCTCCGTTGCAGAAAACGTCATGAGAAAAGCCCCGGATGTCGTTCCGGGGCTTTTTTCGTATGGGGCGGCAGGGCTATCGTCGGCAGGCATGCATGCGAAGGGGATTCCGGCGTGATCATCGACTGTCCGGTCTGCGGGCCACGGCATCTGGCTGAGTTCAGCTATGGCGGCGAAGCCAGCCGTACCCCTGTGGACATGGGCAATACGGACCGGGAAGATTGGTCGACCTATGTCTTCGCGCGGCAGAACCCCCGTGGTCCGCATGAGGAACACTGGCAGCATTCGGGCGGTTGCCGGTCGTGGCTGCGGGTACGCCGCGACGTGACCACGCACCGGATCGAGGCCGTGCGCCTGATCGGTCCCTTTGCAGGCGAGACCGGGTCATGAGCGGGATGCGCCTGCAGGACGGTGGCAACAGCATCGACCGTGGGCAACCGCTGCGCTTCAGCTTCGACGGTCGGCCAATGTCGGGTTTCGCCGGTGACAGCGTCGCCTCTGCCCTGCTGGCCAACGGGGTCTCCGTCGTCGGGCGCAGCTTCAAGCTGCATCGCCCGCGCGGCATCTTCGCCGCCGGTACGGAGGAACCGAACGCCCTGATGACCCTGCGCGAAGGGGGGCGGCGGGAGCCGAACGTGAAGGCGACGGAGGCGGAACTGTTCGACGGCCTGATGGTGCAGAGCCAGAACCGCTGGCCCAGCCTCGGGTTCGATCTGATGGCCGCCACAGGACTGGCTGCACCGGTTCTTTCCGCCGGGTTCTACTACAAGACCTTCATCGGCCCGTCGCAGAAGGCCTGGATGCTGTACGAGCATTTCATCCGCCGTGCCTCCGGTCTGGGTGCCGCGACGCTGGAGCCCGATCCGGACAGTTATGAACATGCCTGGGCGTTCACGGACGTACTTGTGGTCGGCAGCGGTCCCGCAGGACTGTCCAGCGCCCTGACCATGGCACGCAGCGGCGTCCGTGTCCTGCTGCTGGAGCAGGAGCCGGTGATCGGCGGACATCTGCTGCAGGAACCGGGCACCATCGACGGCAGGCCCGCCGCCCGGTGGGCCACCGATGCTCGCGCCGAACTGGAAAGCCTGGGCGCGACAGTGATGCCCCGGACCACCGCCTGGGGCTACTATGACGGCAATGTCATCGCGGCACTGGAACGGGTCAGCGACCACCTGCCCGCGCCCCTGCCCCACCAGCCGCGTCAGCGACACTGGAACATCCCTGCCCGCCGGGTCGTTCTGGCCACCGGCGCGTTCGAGCGTCCCATCGCCTTCGCGGGCAATGACCTGCCCGGCGTCATGCTGGCCGGAGCCGCCGAGCGCTATCTCCGCCGCCACGCGGTGGTTCCCGGGCAGAAGGTGGCGCTGTTCGCCAGCAATGACCTGGCCTATGGCGCGGCATTCGCCCTGCATGATGCGGGCATCGGGATCGCGGCACTGATCGACCCGCGCGAAGCACCGGGCGACAGCGTGCTGCAGGGTCTAAGGGCACGCGGGCTCGAGGTTCGCAGCGGTCAGGCCATAGTCGCCGCGAAGGGTCGGCAGCGGGTCCGCAGCATCCATGTGACCCCCTTCGACATCGCCCGTGGCGCATTGAGCGGCGGCGAGGATGTGGCGGTCGATACGGTACTGGTCTCGGGCGGCTTCAATCCGGTGATCCATCTCGCCTCCCAGGCCGGTGGTCCGGCACGGTTCGACCGCGCCCTGCAATCCTTCGTCGCCGGTGAGCCACGTGAGGACTGGCTTGCGACAGGCGCCGTGACCGGACAGCTGACCCTCGCCGGGGCGCTGGGCGATGGCGCCCGGACAGGGGCGGAGATCGCGACCGGACTTGGCCACCGGACCATCGCCAGTGCGGTCCCCACTGTCACCGATGACCGAGGCCCCGGTGACATGCCCGCGATCTTCGAGGTCCGCGACAGGCAGAAGAAGCACGGCAAGGCCTTCGTGGACTTGCAGCATGATGTGACCGTTGACGATATCCGCCTCGCCAATCGGGAGGGGTTCCGCTCCGTCGAGCATCTGAAGCGCTACACCACGCTCGGCATGGGCACCGACCAGGGCAAGTCGTCCAACATCATTGGCCTGGCGCTGATGGCAGACGCACGCGGAATTTCCATCCCCGACGCCGGGACCACCCGCTATCGCCCGCCCTTCACCCCGGTCAGCATCGGTGCGCTTGCCGGGCCTGAAGTCGGGGCGGAGCTGCGCCCGAAGCGGCTGACACCGATGCACGACTGGCACGTCGCCCATGGCGCGGAGATGATGGAGGCCGGGTTGTGGTATCGCCCGCGCTTCTACCCCGAAGGCAATGAACCGCTGGAGGCCGGATATGTGCGCGAGACCGCCATGGTGCGCGGTGGCGTCGGCATGGTCGATGTCTCGACGTTGGGGAAGATCGACGTGCAGGGACCGGACGCGACGGTCTTTCTGGAGCGCGTCTATGCCAACGGTTTTGCCAGGCTGCCCGTGGGACGCGCCCGTTACGGGCTGATGCTGCGGGAGGACGGCTTCCTGTTCGACGACGGCACCACCTGGCGCCTGTCGGAAACGCGCTACCTGATGACGACCACGACCGCCAATGGCGGGCCGGTGATGCAGCATCTGGAGTTCCTGCTGGCTGCCCACTGGCCGCACCTGCGGGTCAAGCTGACCTCCGTCACCGAGCAATGGGCGGGCATGGCCATCGCCGGTCCGAAATCCCGCGATGTGCTGCGCCGCGCCATTGACGATATCGATTTCGATGATACGGCCTTTCCCTTCATGGGGGTTCGGTCAGGTACCCTGAACGGCGTGGAGGTGCTGCTGGCACGGCTGAGTTTCTCCGGCGAAATGGCCTATGAAGTCTATTGCGGCAGCCACGCCGGTACCGCCGTCTGGGAAGTCCTGATGCAGGCCGGACAGCGGGACGGGATCACCCCCTATGGCATGGAGGCGCTGGGTGCCCTGCGTATCGAGAAGGGGCATGTGGCCGGGCGGGAACTGGACGGGCGCACCACCGCCGCCGATGTCGGGCTGGGGCGCATGGTCTCGAAACGCAAGAACTTCATCGGCAGCACCCTGGCGGCGCGGGAGTACCTGCATGGTGAGGACCGGGAGCAACTGGTCGGCCTGTCGTCGGTCAGCGGCAGAAGGATCTCGCCCAGCAGCCACCTCGTCGAACCCGGTGAAGCCGGGAAGGATGAGACCGGTCCAAGCCTGGGGCACGTCACCGCCATGACCTACAGCCCCGAACTCGGCACCTATGTGGCCCTGGCCCTGCTGCAGGGCGGCATGAAACATCTGGGCAAGCGGCTGACGGCGACGGATCCGGTGCGTGGCAGGTCGGTGGAGGTCGAGGTCACGGATCCCTGCTTCATCGACCCGGAAGGGAGCCGGATGCATGGCTGAGAGCATGATCGCATGGCCCCTGGACGGTCATCTGCCCGTCGGTCGCCATGGCGCCGGCAGCGGCGAAGCCCCCCTCACCCTGACGGAACTGCGCCCCGGCAGCATCGTCGAGGTCGGATGCTGGCCGGATACACTGAACCGGATGCGGATCGTCCTGCCCCAGCTTGGCCGCAATGCGACGCTCATGGAACTGGCACCGGGCCGCTGGTGGCTGGTGTCGCAGGAACCAGGGCTGGCAAGGGAACTGGAACGCGGCATCGACGCCGGGCTTGGTGCCGTGGTCGACCTGTCGGACGCGCGTGCGGTGCTGCAGGTCTCCGGTCCGGCCATCCTCGATCTCATGAGCCGGTTGGTGCCCCTCGATTTCGATGCGGAACGGCTCTCACCCGGCCACACGGCGGAAACCGTTGCCGGACATGTCAATGTCACCCTGCGCCGGACAGCCCCGGATCGCGTCGAGATCTATGTGTTTCGCGGCTTCGCGCGGTCGTTC
>CAXBNO010000358.1:0-4154 GCA_963976775.1 uncultured Kordiimonadales bacterium | reverse complement strand
GACCTGGCTGTCGATCCCCAGACCCTGCAGCTTTGCCATGCGCTCCAGCCGTTCGAGCACATCAGCGGCCGGAAACTGCTTCACGACCTCACCTGAATCACGATCGACAGCCTTGTAGACAAAGCTGCCCGTAGCGTCGGCGATATCGATCTGCAGGTTGGTATTGGCCGGAAAGTCGTTGCGCAGGGCCGCGGTGATCGTGTCGGTGATCCGCTGCCGATCCACCTTGGGATCCTCTTCCTTCTGCGCGGCTTCCTGCTCGGCCTTGTAGTCCTTGGTAACGACCGATCTGTCAGGCTCGGTCTCACGATCGGAAACAGCCCGTGCAGGCGGTGTCCGACCGATCGCCTGGGACAGTTCCGTCACCAGGTTGGTTATCATAGTGCCATCCCCCGATGGGCGAGCCCCGGTTCAGGATGCAACACGGACGACCTTTTTGCTTGTGTCGTTCTCGACGCCGCAACCGTTGCGGAGCGCGCGGGGGATATGGGAGCCGAAGCTCCCATATCCCGGTTACGCGGTCCCGACTTAGAAGAGACCGAGGATCGACTGCGGCGCCTGGTTCGCGATGGACAGGGCCTGCGTGCCCAGCTGCTGCTTGATCTGCAGCGACTGGAGGCGAGCACTTTCCTTCGCCAGGTCGGCATCGACGAGGTTGCCGATACCAACAGTCAGCGTATCCTGGACCTGACCCACGAAATCCTTGTGGATCTCGAGGCTCTTCGCATCCGTGCCCAGCGAGGCGAGACGCGAGTTGGCGGTCTGGATGGCCGCTTCGACTGCACTGCGGGCCGCCGCAGCATTCGTTGCTGTGGTCAGATCGACCGATGCAACACCAAGACCCGTGTTGGCGGACAACTGCTGAGCAGAAACCGTGATCGTGGAACCTTCGTCGTTCGCCAGGACGGCGATCGAGGACAGGGAACCGTCGATCAGGTTCACGCCATCGAATTCAGCATTGCTGACGATGGTCGAGATCTGATCACGCAGAGCCGCGAAATCATTGTTCAGGGCGGTCCGGCTGGCCGTGTCCAGGCTCGCATCGGTCGCCGCCACCGACTTCTCCTTCATTTCGATGAGGAGATCGGAAATCGACTGACCAGCCGCGATGGCTGTATCGGCAGAAGAAACACCGCGATCAAGGCTTCCCTTAACTGCGTCCAGGCCGGCAACAGTGGAACGAATGTTCTGGGCAATGGCGAACGTGGCACCATCGTCCTTCGCGGTCGCAACCTTCAGGCCCGTGTTGATGCGGGCCTGAACTTCGTTCAGCTGCTTGTTGGTCTGGTTCAGATTCTGCAGCGCGGTCATCGCGCCGTTGTTGGTGTTCACTGACAGCATTTCAATTCTCCATTCTGGATCATTTGGGTTCACTGGGCTTTTTGCCCGGTTCCTCAGGAGCAACCGTCAGGCCAGTTAACCAAACCGGATATCCAATTGAAGAATATGCATTTTTTCTGAAATCACGTTAACCAGGGCAACTCTTGCCGGGTAAATCCTGCCGACCCGGCAGCAATGCCCCGGCAGAAATTGCCCACTGGAGCGAAACCGGCACGGACCAGGTCCCGCGGACCGCGCCGTCAGCCCAGCAACAGACTCTCTGCCATCGCGCGCAGCGGTTCGGTCAGGGGTCTGGGGGTGGAACCATCCAGCAGCACGACCGTGCCCAGTGCTGTCGCGACGCAGAGATCATCCTTGAAGATGCCCTGCCCCACGGTGATCGAGGTACGTCCGATACGGGCGACACCGGTGCCGATGCGCACCTCCCCCGGATAGTGGGACTCGCGCAGGTAATTGACGGTGATGGAGGCCGCGATGAATCGCAGCCCCTCCGGCATCTGCGGGCGAATGACGCCATGCATCAGGTCCAGCCGCCCGGTCTCGGCATAGGCGGCATAGGCGACATTGTTCACATGCCCGGCCTGGTCGGTATCGCAATAGCGGATGCGATCCGTGATCCAGCGCCGGTAGTTCGCCGCGCGTGTCAGGTCAGGCAGGGAATCCGACAAGTTCCGTCAATCCACCTGCCAGGTCGCGCCGGAGCGGAGCAACTGGTCGATGCTTGTGATCTTCGCCTCCGCCTTCGCGCTCTCGTTCTGCGCCCTGACAGCCTGATCGTAGGTCACGTCCGCCGGATTGTCGTAGATCACGCCGATCGCCACCGGAAAGTCGGGCCGGTCCATCGCCGCCAGCATCTGCGCCAGCGCGAGATTGGTCTGGTCATGCACGATGATGTCGTCTTCGCTGACACCGTCCTCGCCAACCGTCACCACCTCCAGCCGCATGGCCTTCGCATTGAAGCGCAGTCCCTTGGCGTTGTCGGCACCGAAGCGCAGCGGCTCCCCATGCTGCACGTGAATCTGGGCTTCACCCGCGACGCTCTTGTCCACGACACCATCGAAGACTCCGTCGTTGTAGACGATGCAATTCTGCAGGATCTCGACGAAGGATGCCCCCTTGTGTGCGTGCGCCGCCTTCAGGATGCCCGGCAGTTCCTTCTGGCCACGGTCGATGCCGCGGGCCACGAACCGGCCACCGGCACCCAGTGCCAGCCCGCAGGCCGAGACCGGCGCGTCGATGGAACCGGCAGGCGTGGAGGGCGAACGTGTCCCCAGCCGCGAGGTGGGTGAATACTGTCCCTTGGTCAGACCGTAGATCTCGTTGTTGAAGATCAGGTAGTTCACATCGATGTTGCGCCGCAGCAGGTGCATCATGTGGTTGCCGCCGATCGACATGGCGTCACCGTCCCCTGAAACCAGCCAGACGTCCAGGTCAGGATTGGCCAGCTTCACACCGGTAGCCACCGCCGGTGCGCGGCCATGGATGGTGTGGAAGCCGTAGGTCTCGATGTAGTAGGGGAAGCGCGCGGCGCAGCCGATGCCGGACACGAAGACCACGTTCTCCGGCGCGGTGCCGATCTCTGCCAGAGTCTTCTGCACACCTTTCAGGATCGCGTAGTCACCGCAGCCGGGGCACCAGCGGACTTCCTGATCCGTGGCGAAATCCTTCGGCTTGTAGGCGATGGGTGCCTGCTGGTTCATGGTTCTCTCTCCCTTCAGGCGCCGAGCGCGGCTTCGATCGCCGCCTCGATTTCCCTGATCTTGAAGGGCATGCCCTCCACCTTCGTCAGCGGCCTCACATCGATCAGATATTCGGCACGCAGGACGGTGGAAAGCTGTCCATTGTTCATTTCCGGGCAGATCACGGTGTCGTAGGACGACAGCAGATCGCCGAGGTTGCGCGGCAACGGCCAGATGTGGCGCAGATGGATGTGCGCGACGTCCTTGCCCTGCTCCCGCATGTTGGAGACCGCGCGGCTGATCGGACCATAGGTCGAGCCCCAGCCGATGATGGCGAGCTTGCCGCCGGCCTCCCCCTGATCGACCGTCTGCTCCGGAATGAAGTTCGCGACACCGTCGATCTTGGCGTGGCGCACGTCGGTCATCCGCTGGTGATTGTCGGAATCATAGGAGATGTGACCGGACGTGAAGTCCTTCTCGATGCCACCAACGCGATGCTGCAGCCCTGGCGTCCCCGGAACGGCCCAGACCCGTGCCAGGGTCTCGGCATCACGGTTGTAGGGCTCGAAACCCTCCGTTTCCGTATGCTGCTTCACCGGGAACTTCTCGAAGCTGGAGAAGTCCGGGATCATCCATGGCTCCGAAGCATTGGCGATATAGCCGTCCGTCAGCAGCATCACCGGGGTCATGAACTTCGTGGCCAGCCGCACCGCCTCGATCGCGGTGTAGAAACAGTCGCCGGGACCGTTCGCCGCCAGCACCACCAGCGGGCTGTCGGCGTTGCGGCCATAGACGGCCTGATAGAGGTCCGACTGCTCCGTCTTCGTCGGCATGCCCGTGGACGGACCCGCGCGCTGCGAGTTCACGATCACCAGCGGCAACTCCACCATGATGGCGAGGCCGATGGCCTCCGTCTTCAGGGCGATGCCCGGTCCGGAACTGGAGGTGACGCCGATCTGACCGGCATAGGATGCACCGATGGCGGCACAGACCGCCGCGATCTCGTCCTCGGCCTGGAATGTCGTGATGCCGAACTGCTTCAGTCGTGCCAGCGTATGCAGCAGCGATGATGCAGGGGTGATGGGGTAGGAGCCGAAGAACATCGGCAGTTCCGCAAGCTGCGTGCCCGCGGCC
>CAXBNO010000357.1:0-4173 GCA_963976775.1 uncultured Kordiimonadales bacterium | reverse complement strand
GGGCGGCGACATGGTCTTCGGTCCCGGCGAGCGGCCCCTGCCGCTGGACCCGGCGGGCACCGACATGGTGGGACCACTGGAGCGGCTGAAGCATGTCGAGGAACTGCTGCCGGAGATCTGCACCCTGGACTGCGGCACGATGAATTTTGCCGAATCCGACTACGTCATGACCAACACGCCCGGCGCGCTGCGCACCATGGCCCTGCGGGTGAAGGAGCTGGGCGTCCGACCGGAGCTGGAAGTCTTCGATACCGGCCACCTGGTCTTCGTCAACGAACTGGCCCGCGACGGTTATCTCGATGATCCGATGATGATCCAGCTCTGCATGGGCATCCCCTACGGCGCGCCGGACGATCCGCAGACCCTGATGGCGATGGTCAACCGGCTGCCCGCCGGGGCGACCTGGTCGGCCTTCTCCATTGGCCGGATGCAGATCCCCTTCGTGGCGATGGCAGTTCTTGCGGGTGGCAACGTCCGTGTCGGACTGGAGGACAATCTCTGGCTGGAGAAGGGCGTGCAGGCCACCAACGGCAGCCTGGTCGAACGCGCGGTGACGATCCTGCAATCGATGAATGTCCGGGTGCTCGGCCCGGCGGAAGTCCGTGAGCGCCTGAAGCTGGTGAAGCGATGAGCGGCGCACGGCCCGCACGCGTCGGCCTGATCGGCGGCGGCGTCATCGGCGGCGGCTGGGCGGCGCGCTTCTGTCTTGCCGGGTCCGATGTGACGGTCTTCGATCCCGACCCGAAGGCGGAACGCAAGCTGGCTGAAGTCTTCGCCAACGCACGCCGCGCGCTGGCCGGGCTGCACCCTGACAGCCGCCCGGTGGAGGGCCAGTTGCGCGTCGTGACCCGGCTGGATGATGCCCTGGACGGTGCCGGTTTCGTGCAGGAGAGCCTGCCGGAACAGGAAGACCTCAAGATCCGGGTTCTGGCCGACGCTGACGCCCTGCTGGCGCGAGAGGTCATCATCGGCTCCTCCACCTCAGGCCTGCTGCCGACGCGCCTCCAGTCGGCAATGAAACATCCCGAGAGGCTGACCGTCGGGCATCCGTTCAATCCGGTCTATCTGCTGCCGCTGGTGGAGCTCTGTGGCGGTGAGAAGACAGCGGCTGAAACCATCGGACAGGCCAGCGCTGTCTACGAGTCCATCGGCATGCACCCGCTGCACGTGCGCCACGAGATCGACGGTTTCATCGCCGACCGGCTGCTGGAAGCGGTCTGGCGCGAGGCGTTGCACATGATCAACGACGGCGTGGCAACGGTGGAGGAGATCGACCGTGCCATCCACATGGGCCCCGGCCTGCGCTGGTCCCTGATGGGTACTTTCCTGATCTACCGGGTCGCCGGCGGCGAGGCCGGCATGCGGCACTTCATGAGCCAGTTTGGCCCGGCGCTGAAACTGCCATGGACGAAGCTGGAAGCCCCGGAACTGACGGACGAACTGCTGAACCGCATCGTCGACCAGTCCGATGCTCAGGCCGGTGAGACATCGATCCGGGAACTGGAACGACTGCGCGACGACGGCCTCGTCGCCATCCTGAAGGCACTCAGGGACCTGGATCACGGGGCCGGACGCTTCCTGCCGCCGGGCGGCTGAAGCACCAGTCAGGAGCCGCCGTCGCCCATCTGCGACTGGTTGTAGTTCTGCAGGCCGACACGTTCGATCAGGCCGAGCTCGGTTTCCAGCCAGTCCACGTGTTCCTCCTCCGATTCCAGAATGCTTTCCATCAGCTCCCGGCTGACGAAATCGCCCGCGCTCTCGGCCAGGGAAATGCCTGCGCGCAGGTCGGGAATGGCATCCATCTCCAGCGCCAGATCGCACTGCAGGATCTCTTTCGTGTCGGTACCGATGCGCAGCTTGCCGAGATCCTGCAGGTTGGGCAGGCCCTCGAGGAAGAGGATGCGCTCGATCAGCTGATCGGCGTGCTTCATCTCGTCGATCGACTCGTCATGCTCATGCTTGCCGAGCCGCGTCAGGCCCCAGTCCTTCAGCATCCGTGCATGCAGGAAGTACTGATTGATCGCGACCAGTTCGTTGTAGAGGACCCTGTTGAGACAGGCGATGACGTCAGGATTTCCCTTCATGCGGCGCGATCTCCCTCACAGCAGTGAAACCATCATTGCAGACAGGCCTGTCGGCACCGTCCGGAACCCTGACACTATCACGCTGATGGACTGTTGTCGCCGCAGACGGGACCGCGCCCTGCACCGGACGCGAGTGACTGAGCCAGTACCTCAGTGCGTTCGTGGCAAACATTTCCGGCTATTCCGCAGCCATCGCCATGTCGGTGCCGACCGACTGCCGTCGGGACTCCATCATGTCGGCGATGGTGGGGAGGCACTTGCCGCAACGAATGGTGCAGCCGAGGCAGGGATGCACGGCCATGGCGTCACGCTCGCCGCCATCAATGACATCATTGATCTGGCCGTCTGTCAGGGCATTGCAGATACAGACATACATGACTGCTTCCCGTGCTCGGTTTTCCTTGCCTGCGACAGAGAATGGTGAGAATGCGAATGATTGTCAATTACATGTCGACACATTGCGCCAGTGGCTGCCGAGCCATGCGGCCTGGCAGGCTTGCCCATACCTGCACGTCAATGCATATCTGGGGCAGAACCATCATCATGATCGGGAGAAGAGTTCGATGGCTGAAGCTTATATCGTCGAGGCGGTACGCACCGCCGGTGGCCGCCGCAATGGCCGTCTCAAGGAATGGCATCCGGCTGATCTGGGCGGTGCCGTGCTGGATGCGCTGGTGGACCGCAGCGGCATTGACCCCGCAGCCATCGAGGATGTGGTCATGGGTTGCGTCGGCCAGGCGGGCGAGCAGTCGTTCCATATCGGCCGCAACTGCGTGCTGGCGTCGAAACTGCCGGAGAGCGTGCCGGCCGTTTCCATCGACCGCCAGTGCGGCTCCTCCCAGCAGTCGATCCAGTTCGCGGCCCAGGCCGTCATGTCCGGCACCATGGACATCGTCATCGCCGCCGGTGTCGAGAGCATGACCCGCGTGCCCATGGGCAGCCCGACCCGCCTCGCCGCGGAGGCCGGCCTCGGCGTGCCGATGAGCCCGAAGATGGAAGAGCGCTATCCCGGTGTGCAGTTCAGCCAGTTCACCGGTGCCGAGATGATCGTGAAGAAGTACGGCTTCAACCGCGACCAGCTCGATGCCTTCGCGCTGGAGAGCCACAAGCGCGCCATCCGCGCAACGGAGGAAGGCGCATTCAGGAACGAGATCCTGGCGCTGGAGGTCGAGGGCGACGAGGGCCGCGAGATGCACACGGTGGACGAAGGCATCCGTTTCGATGCCTCGCCCGAGACCATCGGCGCCGTCAAGTTGCTGATGGAAGGCGGTGCGATCACCGCCGCCAATGCCAGCCAGATCTGCGACGGGGCCGCTGGTGTGCTGGTGGTCAACGAGCGCGCGCTGAAGGAGCACAACCTGAAGCCGCTGGCCCGTATCCACAACCTGACCGTGACCGGTGGTGATCCCGTGATCATGCTGGAGGAGCCGATCGGCGCCACCCGCAAGGCGCTGCAGCGCGCGGGGATGAAGATCGATGACATCGACCTCTATGAAGTCAACGAGGCCTTTGCCCCGGTGCCGCTGGCCTGGCTGAAGGAGATCGGCGCGGACCACACGCGGCTGAACGTCAACGGCGGCGCGATCGCGCTCGGCCATCCGCTGGGGGCCTCCGGTGCCAAGCTGATGACGACGCTGATCAATGCCCTGCATGCCCGTGGCAAGCGCTATGGCCTGCAGACCATGTGCGAGGGCGGTGGTATCGCCAACGTCACGATCATCGAGGCTCTCTGAGCCTTCGCTGAACCGGGACACTGCGGCGTCACTTTGCAGTGTCCCGGCCACAGCCCTGCCTTGCCCTGCCTTGCCCTGAAGGGAACGCGCCATGAATGATCGCGTCAGCATCTCCATCGAAGACGGCATTGCCGATGTCCGGCTGAACCGCGCCGACAAGATGAACGCCCTCGACCCCGACATGTTCGAAGGCATCATCGGCGCGATTGCCGCGCTGTCGTCGGACAATGCGGTCCGGGTGGTCGTGCTGTCGGGGGAAGGCCGGGCGTTCTGCGCCGGACTGGATTTCGAGAGCTTTCGCAAGATGGGCACGCGGGTCATGCTCTCGACACCGGCGGCGATGACGATGTCCATGG
>CAXBNO010000356.1:0-4184 GCA_963976775.1 uncultured Kordiimonadales bacterium | reverse complement strand
CCAGCCGCCGCGATGGGGCGAGATCCTGTGGAATCACGAGATCGGCACGCCGATGCTGACATATCAGCGCGCAGTGAAGATCGATGGGACGTTCATCGGCATGATCGGCGCCAGGGTCCCGACCGACCGGCTGGCCCGGACCGTGGCGAATGCCGCCGCCCAGGTCTATGCGACGGCCTTCATCATTCATGGCGATGACCGTGTTCTGGCACATCCGGCAATGTTCGACGGTCGCATCGCCGCCGATGCGCCGCCCGATCACCTGTCGGCGGCTGATTTCAACGATCCGATCCTGAGCGCCTATCTGGAGGGGCGGACCCAGCTTCTAACCGTACAGGCGGACGATTTCGAATCCCGTATCGTCAACCTGCCCGGCGACAATCGCGTCCTGCTGATCGCGCAGATGGACCGCTATGGCGAAGTGCCGTGGAAACTTGCGCTTGCCTTCCCGCTGGAGGACGTGACGACGGAACTGATGCGCCTGCTGATGGCCGGACTGGCCGGATTCGCGGTGCTGATCCTCAGCCTGCTGATCGCCTTCCTTGCCGCGCGACGCCTGGCCAGCCCGCTTGTCAGACTGGCGCAGTTTGCGGATCGGGCGCGAAAGCTGGATCTGGAGGGGCTGGAACCCCTGCCTCGCAGTTCCTTTCGGGAAATGGACAATGCCGCCGCAGCCATGAACGGCATGATTTCGGGGCTGCGCTGGTTCGAGACCTACGTCCCGAAGCGTCTGGTGCAGAACCTGATGGCACAGGGTCAGCCCGAGGCCACCACGAGTCAGGAACGCATGGTGACGGTGATGTTCACCGACATCAGCGGTTTCACGGGTCGGTCGGAGAAATGGAGTGCCCAGCAGACGGCGGACTTCCTGAACACGCATTTCGATCTGCTTGCCGCCGAGATCGAGGCAACGGGCGGCACCATCGACAAGTTCATCGGCGATGCGGTCATGGCGTTCTGGGGCGCGCCCCTGCCGCAGGACGATCACGCGGCACGGGCCGTACTGGCGGCACGGGCCATCCGCGAGGCCGTGGCGCAGGACAACAGCCATCGCGACGATCCGGTCAACGTCCGTATCGGCCTCCATACCGGGCCTGTGGTTGTCGGCAATATCGGTGCGACAGACCGCATGAACTACACGATCGTCGGTGACACGGTGAATATCGCCAACCGGCTGGAAACACAGGCATCGAAGCTGTCCGCCAATGCCGGTGCCACCGTCATTCTGGCCAGCGGAGCGACCGTCACCGCCGCGCGCGCCGGTGATGATGCGACCTGTATCGGCGAGGTCCCGTTGAAAGGCCGTGCGGAATCGGTAGAGGGCTGGCTGCTCTGATCTGCCGCCCGTTCCGACACCGTCGCCATCCGGTCAGTTTTCGAAGGCCTGCCGGATTGCCGTTGCCATTGCTTTGATTGCATCCCCCGCCGCCCCCGGACGCTGGCCAAGGACGAGGCGGGACACAGGCATCTGACCAAACCCATCCTCCGGACCAAGACGTTGCAGTGTCGGCGTCAGACTGGACTGGCCCAGCAACCCGACCGCCATTCCGGCTTCGATGGCGGCGGCCACACCCAGGACGCTCTGGCTGGAGCAGACAACACGATAGCGCCGCCCCATCTCGCGCAGACTGTCGAGCGCCGCCTGCTGCCACCAGCAATCCCGGTCGAACAGGGCAACCGGCAGAGGATCGCGGGCCAGCACGTCGTGCCGCCGGGAAACCATCCAGCTTGTCGGTTCCTCCCGCAGGACGCCGCCTGCCACAGGGGGATGCTGGACTTCGTACACGGCAAGGTCGAGTGCGCCGCTGGCCAGTGCGGCAGGAAACCCGGAACTCAGGGCGCAGGTCAGGTTCAGTTCGACCAGCGGGTGCGAGCGCGTGAACTCGCCGATGATGCGCGACAGCGTCGCCGTGCTCTCGTCGTCGGGGATACCCAGCCGCAGGGTGCCGTGGATGCCGTCTGCTGTCAGTTCGCGCAGTGTGTCCGAGACGGTTTCCGTGACGTCTCGCGCCACCGGCAGCAGCCGCTCCCCCACACGGGTCAATCGAACGCCGCGACCATGACGCTGAAACACCGGGGCCCCCAGCACTTCCTCCAGTCGGGAGATCTGAAGACTGGTGGCAGACTGGGAACGGAAGATCCGTCCTGCGCCCTCGGTCATGCTGCCGGTCTCCGCCACAGCAAGAAAGGTTCGAAGCAGTTCACTGCTCAGATGTTCAATCGGAAAACCTCATGGCTGATTTCCGTATTACCCGTTTCACTTATGCCTTGGATACCGCGAAAGTCCAGCGACACGATGCAGGAGACACCAATGTCCGGGTCCGCAAGACAATCGCGATTCCATCTGTCCACGCCCGTTGTCTTGACCGGGAGCGCTGTCTTCCTGATTGCAGGCGGGCTTCTGCTGGTTCCCGACCGCAAGGCAGGCCTGTTGGCATTTGTTGCCGAAAGCCTTGTCTCGGTAGCGCCCATCGTGATCCCCGGAATCCTGCTTGCCGCCTGGATCATGGCAAGCGGTGCCGGGGATGGCATTGCCCGCATGTTTGCTGGGCACATACTGAAGGTCATCCTGTTTGCCTCCGCAATCGGGGCAGTTACGCCGGTCTGTGGCGTGACCGTCCTGCCGCTGATGGCCGGACTGCTGGCGGCAGGAGTTCCGCTGGCTCCGGTGATGGCTTTCTGGCTGTCGTCCCCCATCACGGATCCAGCCATGCTGGCCGTGACCGCCGCGACCCTGGGACTGGAATTCGCCATCGGCAAGACCCTCGCCGCCTTCGCATTGGGGATCTGGGGTGGTGTGGTCACGGCAGCACTGGCAGGGCGTGACTGGGCGACCTCTCCCTTGCGCAGCAATGGCATCGTCGGCAGCCTGTCACAGGCCGGTTGCAGCACACAGACGACCTTCGACATGCAGGTCTGGAAGACACCGGAGCGCCGCCAGTCCTTCACGCAGACCGCGATCGCAACCACCCGGCTGATCCTGATCTGCCTGATCCCGGCCTTCGCTGCCGAGCATCTGCTGGGTCTGATCCTGCAACCGGAGGCCCTGTCAGCCTACGTCGGGGAGGAAAGCGGCTGGGCGATCCCCCTTGCGATCCTGGTCGGCGCACCCGCCTATGTGGATGGCTATGCCGCCCTGCCCCTGACGCGCGCGTTGCTGGACCATGGCATGTCTGCAGGTGCGGCCATGGCGTTCCTGATCTCCGGCGGCGTCGTCAGCATCTGGGGTGCCATCGCGATCTTCCCGGTGCTGAAACCCATGCCATTCCTGCTCTACCTGGTCCTGACGATCAGCGGCTCCATGGCGGCGGGCCATGTCTTCGGCTGGCTGGCTTGAGAGGCCGGTCGCCCAATCTTCCGCGGTCTCAGTAATCGATGGGCGTGATGTGCCAGCCATCCTTGTGGAACTGCCAGTAGGTTTCCTTCAGGCGCATGGAAACCGGTCCCGGCCGGTCATTGCCCTTGATGCGTCCGTCGATGCGTGATGCCGGCATCACGCCCCCGGCCGTCGTCGAGGTGAAGACCTCGTCGGCTTCGCGCAACTCATCGGCTGTCAGGGGCCGGACCTCGCAGGGAATGCCGAGTTTCGCGCAGAGATCGAGCACGGATTGCCGTGTCACCCCTTCCAGCGCGCCCCGGTCAGGCGAGACCACCGTGCCGTCGATGACAGCAAAGACGTTGAAACCCGGTCCCTCCGTCACGTAGCCGTCCTGGTCCAGCAGAACCGCCGTATCGGCACCGGCGTCCTCCGCCTCGAACAGCGCGCGGATCATGTCGCCCCAGTGATAGTTCTTCACCGTCGGGTCAACGGAGGCGGCGGGAATGCGCGGTGTCTTCGCGATGATCAGATGGGCGCCGCGTTCCTGCACCTCCTCGCTGATCACATCGACCCAGGGAATGGCGTAGGCGATGAAGCGGTTGGTCACCAGGCTGGGCAGGCGCGGCAGTCCGGGTGCGGGCACGCCGCGCGTCGTCACCATGGCGACATAGGAATCCCGCAGCCCCGCCCGGCGCACGCATTCGGTCAGGATCTCCGCCATCTCCGCGCGATCATGCGGCACCTTCATGCGCAGTGCCGCCATGGAGGCGAAGAAGCGGTCCAGGTGATCGTCCAGCCTGAAGAACCCGCCGTCGCGCACATGCACGACGTCATAGGTCACATCCGACTTGTTGAAGCCCCAGTA
>CAXBNO010000355.1:0-4205 GCA_963976775.1 uncultured Kordiimonadales bacterium | reverse complement strand
CTGCGTCAGCGACGACCGGCCCGCAACCTGAACGCCGCCCCGGCGGCCAGGCTTTCGATGCGACCCGGCAGTTCGTCGGGGAAAGCCGCGATCAGGATATCGATCAGGGCGGCGAGGTCGCTGTCGTCGGCCTGGATTTCGACCCGCGCCAGATAGGCGAACAGGTTCGACAGCGAATCCTCGATCTGCTGCAGCCGGTCGAAGGTGCCGGTACCGATCCGCGTCATGGCGGCATGCAGCATCAGCACCTCGACATGCTCGGCATGCAGTTCGCACTCGACAACAACCCGCCGCAGATCGTCGGACAGCGGGCGCGGTGCCGGTGAGGTATCCCCCTTCAGATGCAGTTTCAGGCCATGCAGCGCCGTGATCACGTTGCCGCGCCAGTCAGCCACCGCCTGCAGCGCCTGATCCAGTTCGCTGTCCCGGAAGGCGCCGCGACCGCTGGAGGCGACCCAGCAGCAGAACAGCATCACATTGACGTCCAGCCCGTGCCGGTCCTGCAGGGCCAGACAGGCTTGCTTTGCCGTGCCGCGCGCATAGACGCGCGTCGCGTAGTCCCACAGGTCATTGGGGGGGAAGACTCCGGACGAGAATACCGCCATGAAACGATCCAGTCTTCAGCGTTCAATCGTGGTCCGGCGATGCCGCCGACCGTGATCCCGATGCGCGGTCATGTTACTCTTCGGGGATCAGCTTCATGCGCGCGGCGCGACTATGGCATGGCTGACGGGCACGGGCAAAGGAGAGACCGGTGACATGACAATGGTGGAAGGCGAGGCACAGACAAACATCGAGAAGCAACTGGCAGAACAGCGGATTGCGCATCAGGATCTCGACGCGGCGATCGGGGCCCTGGTCGAAAAGGGTGCCTTCGATGATCTGCAGATGCAGCGTCTGAAACGACAGAAACTGAAGGTGAAGGACGAGATCCTGCGACTGGAAGGCCTGCTGATGCCCGACATCATTGCCTGAAGGCCGCGCCACACGTGCATCGCGACTGTCCCGGACTTGACCTGAGACGGTCTGACGCCTTTATTCACGCCCGAAACGCACCAGATCGTGCTGTAGCGGAACAGAGTGCCCACCGGGGACCGACAGCGGCAGGGCACAAAGCCACATTCACCGGCCCTGACGCCAGCACGGCGGCGTGGCCAGATGCAACCAGAAGACGGAGAGAACCGACATGGCATTCGAACTTCCCCCCCTGCCCTACGCCGACAACGCGCTGGAGCCACATTACTCCGCCAATACCTTCAGCTTTCACCACAAGAAGCATCACAATGCCTATGTGACCAAGGCGAACGAGCTGGTGGCCGGCACCGATCTGGACAATGCCAGTGTCGAGGAAGCGATTGCCGAGGCGCACAAGGCCGGCAACCAGGGCCTGTTCAACCAGGTCGCGCAGATCTGGAACCACACCTTCTTCTGGAACTCCATGGCCCCGAACGGCGGCGGCGCGGCAACCGGTGACATCGCCGACGCCATCAAGGCCGACTTCGGCTCCACCGAGGACCTGGCCGCGGCATTCAAGGCCTCCGCGGTCGGTAATTTCGGTTCCGGCTGGACCTGGCTGGTGCAGGACGGCGGCAAGCTGAAGATCGTCAATACCTCCAACGCCGGCACCCCGCTGACTGCCGGGCAGAAGCCGATCCTGACCGTCGATGTCTGGGAGCATGCCTACTACCTGGACTACCAGAACCGCCGCCCGGACTTCGTGCAGGCGTTCTGGGACAACCTGGTGAACTGGGACTTCGCGAATGCGAACCTGAAGGGCTGATCACCACATTCAGCGCTGCGAACGGGGCCGCCGGACAGCAATGTCCGCGGCCCTTTTCGTTTCACCGGTCCGCTATTGCATGTTGCGGCAATTTGGCGCGCAGGTTATGTCTCGGAGGAGAATACGGACGGCGGAATCGCCGTGATTGCCGGGCAATCCGGTAACTGATGACAGGGAGAATTCGTGTGGGTGAACATCCGTGGCTGAAATCCTATCCCGCAGGCGTGAACTGGCATGCCCCGATCGAAACCTTTCCCGTTTACCAGATCCTCGATGATGCGGTTTCACGCTGGCCCGACCAGCCCGCCACGGACTTCATGGGCAAGGTGCTGACCTACCGCGAACTCAGCGACCTGGTCTCCCGCGCCGCAAAGGGCTTCCAGGCACTGGGCGTCGGACCCGGAGTGCATGTCGGCCTGTTCCTGCCCAACACCCCCCACTACGTCATCTGCTTCTACGCCATCCTGAAGGCCGGCGGCACGGTGGTGAACTATTCACCTCTGGATGCCGCCAAGGTGCTGGAACACAAGATCGAGGACAGCCAGACCGACATCATGGTCACGCTGGACCTGAACGCGCTGTATCCGCAGATGGCCGAGATGCTGGGCAAGACCCGTCTGAAGAAGATCGTGGTCGGCGGCCTGCCCGATGTGCTGCCGTTCCCGAAGAACCTGCTGTTCCCGCTGGTGAAGTCGAAGGAGATCGCCAAGGTCCCGAATGACATGCACCATGTCCGGTTCAAGAAGCTGATCGCAAACGACGGCAAGTACAATCCGGTCGCGATCGGCGATCCGACGGAGACACTGGCCGTGCTGCAGTATACCGGCGGCACCACCGGCCTGCCGAAGGGCGCGATGCTGACCCACGGCAACCTGACGGCCGCGACCAGCATGTATGTCGTGTCCAATACCGGTGACAACCCGACCCTGGTGGAGGGCAAGGAGAAGATCCTGGCCGTCCTGCCTCTGTTCCACATCTACGCGCTGCAGATCAACATGCTGCTGGCCATGCGGTTCGGGGCCGAGATCGTGCTGCATCCGCGCTTCGAGCTGGAGGCGGTGATCAAGGACCTGGGATCGAAGAAACCGACCATGTTCCCCGGCGTGCCGACCATGTTCTCGGCCATCATCAACTACCCCGGCATCCAGGACATGGACCTGTCGTCGCTGAAGTTCTGTGCTTCGGGCGGCGCGCCGCTGCCGATCGAGGTGGCGGAAAAGTTCGAGAAGCTGACCGGCTGCAAGCTGGCCGAAGGCTGGGGCATGACCGAAACCAGCCCCGCCGGTGTCTCCACCCCGGTGCACGGGGAAGCCAAGCCCGGATCATGCGGCATCCCGATGCCGGGTATCGAGATCAAGTTCATCGACGTCGACGATCCGACGAAGACCATGCCGATGGGCGAACGCGGCGAGATCTGCATCCGGGGCGCCAATGTCATGAAGGGCTACTGGAACAAGCCCGAAGAGACGGCGGAAAGCTTCACCGAGGACGGGTTCTTCCGCACCGGTGACGTCGGTTACATGGACGATGACGGCTACATGTACATCGTGGACCGCACCAAGGACATGATCCTGTGCGGCGGCTTCAACGTCTATCCGCGCAATATCGAGGAAGCGATCTACCAGCATCCGTCCGTCGAGGAAGTCTCCGTCATCGGTATCCACGACGACTATCGCGGCCAGGCACCGAAAGCCTTCATCAAGCTGAAGTCAGGGGCCGACAGCTTCACCTTCGACGAACTGAAGGCGTTCCTGAAGGACAAGGTCGGCAAGCACGAGATGATTTCCGAAATGGATATCCGCGCCGAGCTGCCCAAGACCCTGGTGGGCAAGCTGTCGAAGAAGGAACTCTACGAAGAGGAAGAGAAGCGCCGCGCCAAGGCGGCCTGACGCAGCGACTGCCGCTGTCTCACCTCCTCACCCCTCCCCCCTCTTGCGGGGGAAGGGGTTTCGCAGCGTCAGCACAACGCCGGATCAGATGCAGATGCAGGCCAGCGGCGGGAAGCCGTTGAAGCCGTTGGCGGCGTAGGTCGTGGTGTAGGCACCTGTGGATTCGATCAGCAGGGTCTCGCCGATCTGCAGCGACACCGGCAGCATGCAGGGCCATTTCTCGTACATCACATCGACCGAATCACAGGTCGGCCCGGCCAGGATCGTCGGCTCGAACGCATCATCGTCATGGTCGGTGCGGATGGGATAGCGAATGGCCTCGTCCATGGTCTCCGCCAGTCCGCCGAACTTGCCGATGTCGAGATAGACCCAGCGCATCGGGTCGTCGTCGGACTTGCGCGAGATCAGGACGATCTCGGAGCGGATGATACCGGCATCGCCGACCATGCCGCGGCCCGGCTCGATCACCGTCTGCGGCAGGCGATTGCCGAAGTGGCGGCGCAGCGCGTTGTGGATCGACTGGCCGTAGCGTCCGA
>CAXBNO010000354.1:0-4208 GCA_963976775.1 uncultured Kordiimonadales bacterium | reverse complement strand
CCTGAAGACACTCTCCAGTCCGGTATCGTCGCGCTGATCGACGGGAATGTCCGCCATCAGGAACTTCTCGTAGGACGCGCGCTGGACCTCGATAAGGTTGGGCATCGCGATAACCTCGCTGATGCGACCGAAACTGTGGCGAACGCGCTTGCGCGCAGTGAATGACAGCGGCATCCCAAATCCTCGTCCGATCGGGGCCCGGTCCGGACGGGCCCACATTGTCCGACAGTCTTCGTTCCGACACGAATATGTCAAAACCGGGGCGACTGCACGTCCCCGAAACGCCTTTGACCGCCCGAAGCAGCACGCTCCGGCCGGTCATCCGTCACCCGGAAGGGGCCACGGCCGTCCGATGTGGCACCGACGGCACCGGGCGAAGACCCGGCGCCGTCAGCACCATCGGCATCACTTCAGCTCGACTTTCGCTCCCACGTCCTCGAGCTGCTTCTTGATCTTCTCGGCCTCGTCCTTGTCGACGCCTTCCTTGACCGCCTTCGGCGCGCCTTCGACCAGGTCCTTGGCTTCCTTCAGCCCAAGACCGGTGATGGCGCGGACTTCCTTGATGACGTTGATCTTCTTCTCGCCGATCTCGGCAAGAATGACGTCAAATTCGGTCTTCTCCTCGACGGCAGCGGCATCACCGCCACCGGCAGCGGCACCCGGCATCGCCACGGCAGCAGCGGCGGCGGAAACGCCCCACTTCTCTTCCAGCAGCTTGGTCAGTTCAGCCGCCTCAAGGACGGTCAGGTTCGAGAGATCTTCTGCAATCTTTTCAAGATCGGCCATTTTTTCAGTTCCTCAAGTCTTCGGGATCGTTTGTCGGAATTCGGTCACAGGACCACTCGATCAGGCATCTTCCTTGGTGGCATAGGCCTGCAGGACACGTGCGAGCTGGCTTGGCGGTTCCTTGATCGTCCGGACCAGCTGGGTAGCCGGCGCGGCGATCAGGCCCACGAGTTTCGCACGCAGTTCGTCCAGGGACGGCAGGCTGGCAAGGGCCTTGACCCCATCAGCGTCCAGCAACTGCTCACCCAGAGCACCACAAAGAATCACGAGTTTCTCGTTCTTCTTCGCGTACTCGACCGTTGCCTTCGCGGCTGCGACCGGATCGTCCGAATAGGCGATCGCGGTCGGACCCTTGAAGCTTTCGGCCAGTCCACCGTAGTCGGTGCCGTCAAGAGCGATTCTGGTGAGCCGATTCTTCGTAACCTTGAAGCCGGCACCCTCTGCGCGGACCCTGGTACGGAGATCAGTCATCTCCGCAACCGAAAGGCCCGTGTAGTGGGTCAGCACCACCAGCGAGGTGTTCGCGAACACCCCGTGCAATGATGCAACCAGCTCCGATTTCTGTTCTCGGTTCACGGTTTCGCTCCTCATCTGAAGCCCGGTTCCGGCAAGCCGTTGCCGGGCCTCTACCCTGGAACAGTCCCGGCATGCCGGTTCCGCTCCGCTCTCAAAGCCTGCCCCAGGGTGGCGAACCAGGTGACCGATTGGTCGGATCCCGATGCACCTTCCCCCGTCTATTGCCGGCTGCCTGTTCCCGTCAGGGAACCGTCTGGCACTTAGGTCACGATGGTGAAACACCCTCGCGACACCCGCAGTCTCGGACAGGTCCGGCCTTCAACCCCGGAGGGGCCTCCGGCCGGGTGCCGCCGACGGACAGGTCCGCCGACGAAACCTCGCTTGCGACGATCAGCCGGCGTTGCTGCCGGCCGACGCCACATCAACCTTCACGCCCGGCCCCATGGTGGAGGTCACGGCGATCCGCTTCAGGTACTGGCCCTTGGCACCCGACGGCTTTGCCTTCAGCAGGGCATCCATCAGGGCACGGGCATTCTCGATCAGCTGCTCCTCACCGAAGCTCGCCTTGCCGATACCGGCATGGATGATCCCGGCCTTCTCGACGCGGAAGGCAACCTGACCACCCTTGGCCGCCGTCACCGCGTCGGCGACGTTCGGCGTCACCGTACCCAGCTTCGGGTTCGGCATCATGCCGCGCGGACCCAGGATCTTGCCCAGGCGACCGACAATCGGCATCATGTCCGGCGTGGCAATGACGCGGTCGAACGGCATGTCACCGTTCTGCACCCGCTCCATCAGATCCTCGGCACCGACGACATCGGCACCGGCACTGGTGGCCTCGTCCGCCTTGTCGCCACGCGCGAACACGGCGACACGCACCGTCTTGCCCGTGCCGTTCGGCAACTGCACCACACCACGGACCATCTGGTCGGCATGACGCGGATCGACACCCAGGCCGACAGTCATCTCGACGGTCTCGTCGAACTTCGCCTTTGCATTGGCCTTCACGAGCCGGATCGCAGCTTCGAGTCCGATCTCGGAATTGCGGTCGACGGTGGCCATGGCGGCCGAATAGCGCTTACCCTTCTTGGCCATATCCTCAGCCCTCCACCGCGATGCCCATGGACCGGGCGGAACCGGCGATGATCTTCATCGCCTGGTCGATGTCATTGGCGTTCAGGTCTTCCATCTTCGCTTCCGCAATCTCGCGGACCTGCGCTGACGTGACCTTGCCGACAGTGCCCTTGCCCGGGGTCTTGGCGCCGCTCTGCAGCTTCGCGGCCTTCTTCAGGAAATAGGACGCCGGCGGCGTCTTCGTGATGAAGGTGAACGAGCGATCGGAGAAGGCGGTAATCACCACCGGGATCGGCATGTTCTTTTCCATCTGCTGCGTGGCGGCATTGAAGGCCTTGCAGAATTCCATGATGTTCAGACCGCGCTGACCCAGGGCCGGGCCGATCGGCGGTGACGGATTGGCAGAGCCCGCAGGCACCTGCAGCTTGATGTAGCCAGCAATTTTCTTGGCCATTTCAGTCCCTTCTCAACTTCAAGAACGGGTGCGTGGTCCGGCGATGGCTCGCCTCCCACACAAACGACCGCAAGCCAGCGCTGCGTCGTGGTTCATGTATCACGAACCGCTTTCGCAGTTGACATTGCGGATTTCACTTCCGGCGGATCGGAATGAGCGAACGGCTTTTAACGACCTCGCGGTCCAACCGCAAGTACAAATTCGGATGACTGTCAAGGATCAGAGTTTCTCGACCTGGGTATATTCCAGTTCGACCGGCGTCGCCCGCCCGAAGATCGAGACAGAGACCTTCAGACGCGTGCGCTCCTCGTCGATATCCTCGACAATGCCGTTGAAGGACGCGAATGGCCCGTCGGACACCCGCACCTGCTCCCCGATCTCGAACATGATCGACGGCTTCGGACGCTCGATGCCGTCCTGCATCTGCTGCAGGATCCGCTCAGCTTCCCGATCCGGGATCGGCTGCGGCTTGTTGGCGGTTCCCAGAAAGCCGGTCACCTTGCCGACGTTCTTGACCAGGTGATAGCTCTCGTTGGTCATGTCCATCTTCACCAGCACATAGCCGGGAAAGAACTTCCGCTCCGAATTGACCTTCTGGCCCCGGCGCATCTCGACCACTTCCTCGGTTGGCACCAGGACCTGCTCGATCAGGTCGGCCATGTCCTTCTGCTCGATCTGCTCGCGGATGGCCTCGGCGACCTTCTTCTCGAAGCCGGAATAGGCGTGCACGATGTACCAGCGCATGGGCATGTCAGGTCAGCTCCCCAGTTCCAGAACGAAACCAACGCCGGTCTGAATGATAATGTCGACAAGCAGGAAGAACACCGACGCCAGCGCCACCATGATGAAGACCATCAGGGTGGTGATGCCTGTTTCCTTCCGCGTCGGATAGGTCACCTTGGCACCCTCCGCACGCACCTGCTGAAGGAACTGCAGCGGACCGGTACGCTTCTTTGCGGACGTGCGGTCGGCGGTCTTCGCGGGCGCTGCGACCTCAGCGGACGTACCGCTCCGGTTCTGGCCACCCCTGGTGACCTTGCCCTGTCCGCCCTTGCCCTGTCCTGATCTGGACTTTGCCATCGTGATCCCGTTCCGTTGCGTGTCTTGACCGATACGTCCGATCAGGTGACGCCTGTTGCCTTTGCCTGGTGCCGAACCCTTGTCCGGCGAAAGGCGCTGGCAGGAGTGGAGGGACTCGAACCCACAGCCCCCGGTTTTGGAGACCGGTGCTCTACCAATTGAGCTACACTCCTATGCCCACCGCATCCTCGCGGGCTGCATCGCCAGTGGCAACGCAGCCCTGAAGATACCGCGTCTCAGACCTTACTCGACGATCTTCGCGACGACGCCGGCACCGACGGTGCGACCGCCTTCACGG
>CAXBNO010000353.1:0-4217 GCA_963976775.1 uncultured Kordiimonadales bacterium | reverse complement strand
ACGGAACCGGCACACCAGCAGGCAGGATGCCGGTAGAGGTTGTCGCTGTCGGGGCGCTCCCCTGCGCCAGATGGCAGGTCGTGGTGGCCACCAGCAGGTAGGCGCCGGGGGCAAGGGCATTGGTCGTCGCTGCGGATGAGTCCGTGTAGGCGACGTTCGTTGCCCCTGCCCAATTCCATGCCGCCATCTGCAGGGCCGTCCCGGTATTGTTCTTGATGCCTGCTGGCTGACTGAGTGCCATGGTCGTCTTCTCCAACAAAAAACCCCGCCGGAGCGGGGTCAGAAAGGGCTATGCGGCCATCCAGTGCTTTGGCCGGTTTCGCACCAGCCTGAGATGGCGTTGCAGTGATGGTGACTGCGATTGCGGGAACGTGGTCTGGATGTCGAAGATCCGCGAAGCCGCATCCATCAAGTCATCGTGTTTCGAGTTCGGGAACGGGATCAGTTCGTCCTCGATGAACTGGCGGGCCACATCGACCCGCCGCTGTTCGGACGTGATCCGGGAAATGCTGTCCTGGATCACGAACCGTCCCTGCTCGAACAGCGGGATCAGGCGTCGGATGCGGTCTTCCTTCGGCATCCGGCCACCGACCTCGGTGATGTCGAACCGGTAGTTCCGTTCGGCCATGACGAACTGCATGTGCTCGATGTCGCTCATCATGCCGTACTTCTCGTAGCCGACTCCCTTGGGCCGGTAGACGGCGTGCAGGTCCATCAGGGCGTCGGCGCGCTCGGTGAGGTTCATGCGGTCGCGGATGGCGTCGATCAGGTAGTATTTCTCGTCTGATCCGAGTCCGACCACCGCCATGGCCGTGAAGTCGCTGGTCTTCTTCTTCGATGAGGCCGCGTCCACCAGGATGTAGGTGAACAGCCCCTTCGGCGTCACATGGTCCTGCCGCATCCAGTCGCGCCGGAAGCCCATGGCGTCGTCGTTGGCCGGGTTCTGCAGCATCTGGCAACTGAAGGTGTACGGCCCCATGTCGCGCCGCTTCTTCAGCAGCGTCTCCTTGGTCAGCAGCACCGGCTCCGCATCGGGATGCTTGAACGGGTCCAGCCCCCCCACCGTCGCCTGGTGGATGCGGGGCTCGAAGGACTCGCGTTCCATGATGGTCGCGTAGGTGTCGCGCGCATGATACCGCGTCCCGATCATCCGGCGCTTGCCGCCATCGGTGCCGAGGTTCAGCGAAAGCTCGTAGGCCTCGGTCGTCTTCGTGATCGCTTCCGGGGTATAGACGCTTTCCCGCGTCACCACGTCATCGTAGATCAGCAGCATGAAATGCGAGCCGGTCGGCTGGCCATCCGTCAGCCCCCAGGCCTCGACCGTCGCTTCCTTCGGGTTGTTCTTGCGCCGGACGATGATCCCCTCTTCGGACCACTTCGGCGACTCCTTGTCCGGGCTCGCCCACAGCACATCCGGGTACAGCGCCTTCAGTTCCTCGTTCGTCTCGAACTCGCGCTTGATCTGGTTCAGGAACTTTTTCGCGATCGGCTTCGTATGGCTGAAGATCCCGATCGTGATCTCGGGATTGTTCAGGATGTTCTGGATTGTCAGGGCGAACGTGATCACCGTCGAATTGTGAGTGGTGACGAGATGTTTCCCGATCAGATAGAGCCCGTCCTTGCGATCTACTTGGATGCATGAAACCGGACGGGGCGCGACACTCTTCACCGAGACGATGTAGTGGTATCCTGACCTCCCCCGTTTCCCGGTACTGCACCTTGCGAGCTTTCTCTTCACTCGGAACACGGGAAGGTCATCGTATGCCTGGAAATAGACCTGCCACACCCCGGCCTTGAACTGGCGCTTCCTCGGCTTCAGTCCCAGCGATGCAGCGAGGGCAAACACGGCGTCAATCAAGCCTTCGTTGGTGTTGACGAATGTGCATGTCCCGCGTGTGTCACAGGAACCGTCCGTGTCCATCAACCCCTGGAGCAACGCCAACCGCTGCGAGATGCTGCCCCTGAAATAATCCATGGGGAGGCTTTTGCTGCCAATCAGACCCAGCCCGCGAAGAACCGGAGAAATGCCATAGATCGTTCTGGTCTGGGCTGTCTTCTGACCCTTGAGATAGTCATGGGAAACGCTGTACCCGTCTGCGGCAACGCCGTCCCAGACTTCCTGATCAGCGCAGGTCAAGCCTCCGCTCGTGCTGCAGCCATCCCCCAGCCATGCGCCTAGCGTATAGGGTTCGATTGGCAGAATGGCTTCCGGCATTTCGATAGCGGCAGCAATTGGCATTCTCGCCACAGATGCCCTGTTGGTCTGCATGGGTATCGCCGCAAGTTCTCGTGTGTCGAGTGTCCGTGACACCATTCCGAGACGTTTGGTCCGCGTGCCAGGAACCCTCTTCTTCGACGGAATATCAACCGTCCACAGGTGAGATCCGGAGCAAACGACCTTGTATCCGGAGTCGAACTCCACTTCATAGCAATCGGCGTCGTGGAAGACTTCGGTGCGTGCGACGACGCGCGTCGGCTGACCGTCTGGACCGTAGACCCAATCGCCCGGCTTGATCTCTCCATGTCTTACCCAGCCCGAAGGCGTCGGAACGGGCTCATCAACATCCACCGCTTTGTAATGGTCTCGGCTCCAGAGGTCGAGATGACCATCCGGGCTGGCCTGAACCTCCCGGCACCGGTCGAACAGCCAGTCCCGGTCTGCATCGACACGCTTCAGCAGGAACACCAGCAGGAAGAACAGGTCGGTCCGGCCAAGTTCAGCGGTCGCGGCATCAACCCACTGACTCCCGCTGTTCTCGGCAGCATCCTTCGCCCTCGCTTCCTCCAGGATGGCCTGGTAGTAGGCGTGGGCTTCAAGCCGCCGGTTGACCGTTGACAACCTTGAAATCTCCTTCAATGACGGGCTTCTCGGCCCTCTCTTCCAGCATCTTCAGGACCGACTGGCCCGGCGATGTCACCACCCGGTGCGTGTGATCGTGCGTGCTCTTGACCCGGTTCGTGCCGAACTGGTCAGGCTTCCGGGCAGCCAGCAGCTTCTCCAGCATTCCCCGGTCGTAGACGGTCTCGCCGCGCTTGATGTTGCCGTCCTTGTCCACCGTCTTCGTGGTCAGGCCCTCCACCGCGAGGCGGAAGGCGTGTTCCTCGATCATGTCGGCGCCGACGCCCTCGGCCATCTTCTCGATCTCGGCGAAGGTCGCGCTCGATTTCCGCCACTGAGAGGCCTTGAGGAACGACACACCGGCCCCGAGGCAGGCCCTGGAGCGCGTCCAGCCATGGCAGAGGCCGATCAGGTACTTCCGGGCCAGCGGCGCTTCGTCCATGCGCGCTGCGATCGACGCCTCGCCGTCCCCGAACACGTCAACGGAATCCGGGATCAGCGCCACTAGCTGCTGCCGGTGTCGAGTATTCAGTTTCACGATGTTTCCTAGATGGTGTCAGATTTTGTAGCGGCAGATTTCCAGGGCGTAGTAACCGCTGTGCCCCTTGCCAGTGAGACAGCCGCCACCACCGCCCGGCGTCTGCATTTTCAGCAGCGGGTTCAGTTTGGCAATCGCCTCCAGCACGGTCGGCACGTCATCCGCCCCCACCGGTCCAGGCACTTCAGGCACGTCGCTGATAGTGGGTTTCATCAGCCCTTTTCTCCGTACTCGGGGGTGTGGGTCTCCCAATCGGTGCCCACGGCCTTGATGCAGGCCAGAGCACTCGGCATGACGACCAGCACCGTCCACGTCTTGCCGTCAGACGAGGCAAGCACCTCCACGAACGCCCCGGTGGCAGCCAGCCCCGTCGCCACGACCCGCTCACCATGGCGCTGCGTCAGCGTTTCGATGAGGGTCTGACGAGCCCCGCAGGGGTACTGCTGGGCGCGCGCAGGAGCCGTAAGGATCACGATGACCGCCGCGAGCGTCACGGCGTTGACCAGTGCTGCAAGTGCTTTCATCGGTGTCTCCTATGTAAAAGGTCCGGGGCTTTGCAGGCCCGCGCCCCGGAGGCGGGTGAGTCGCCGTGTCGGCTCCTGCGAGTATTGGCGGGCCGGGCGCTACTCCGGCTTGGTCTGTTTCACGGTGCGACCGCATTCAAGAGGGGACCACACCCCTACTAACCGCGCTTCCTGCTTTCAGCGCCGCCGCCAATTCATGTCAGCCCGTGATGTCCTTCACCGCCCACATCACGGCCTGTTCCGCATTGGTCTTCGCCAGGGACAGTTCCCGGCTCGTCCCGATGCTCTCGATCTTCCGGATCAGCGCGGCGCCGAG
>CAXBNO010000352.1:0-4263 GCA_963976775.1 uncultured Kordiimonadales bacterium | reverse complement strand
GGCGAGAAATTCCTGGGCCACATAGCCGCCCATGGACAGGCCACAGATCACCGCCTGCGACAGCCCCAGATGATCCATCAGGCGTGCCAGCGCATCAGCCAGCGCGGGAAAGGTCATTTCCGGCAAGGCAGGGGAATCGGCATAACCGGGCGCATTCCAGGCAATGCAGCGGTAGCGCGCGGACAGCATGTCGATCTGCGGCTGCCAGTTCCCGGCATTGCCGCCGATGCCATGCAGGAAGATGATCGCCGGTCCGGAACCGGTATCGGTGAAGGTTGGGACGGTGCTCATGCGAGCGCGCCCTGCAGCACGCCGCCTTCCACCACCACCGTGCCGTCCAGGCTGATGGTATGGCCGCGCATCGGCAGGTCGAAGTGACCGAGCGTGTGGCGACCCGCGACCTCGTTGGCACCGGTCGAATAGAGGAAGTTGCCGGCGAAGGCGCGCAGTTCCGTGCCATTGACCTGGCTGCGGTCATAGGCGGTCAGGGAGTCCCAGCGGGCTGCCGGGTTCATGCCCCAGCCGACATGACTGACGGCATAGGCCTCACGATCCCCCCAGGCGGCGATGTAGCTGTCGAACAGGGCAGCATCGACTCCGTCGCCGGAGATGTCGGTGATGTAGTCATCCTCGATTGTCAGGTGGATCGGGCGGTCGACGTAGCGCTTGAAGGTCAGATTCACGTCGCCAGTGTTCATCACCACCGTGCCATTGACGCAGCCGGGTGCGGGAAAGCAGAGGCACAGGCCGCCGGGCCAGTGGGTGATGGTGCCGGCGCGCTTGCTGAACCCCCAGCCGCCGCCTGCCGGCGCCTTCTCCACATCGACCGTCAGGTCCGTACCGGCAGCGGAGGTCACGCGCATCTGCTTCGCGTCACGCAGCATCCTGATGCCGGTCTTCACCTTGGCTTCGAGCTCCGGCGTCGGGGTCAGGCGTTCCAGCAGTTCCGGATGCTCGTTGGAGACCATCAGGACCCGCGCGCCGCCCTTCAGGATCGCCGGAAGCTCCCTTGCGTGCAGCAGCCCCTCGACCGTGCAGTCGGCGACGAAACCGGACGCCCCCAGGGCGCCGATGACCGGTTCCAACCCGCGAATCGCATCCGACGCGCCGGTGGAGCGGACCGGAGCCGGGGCCGTCTGGCGGGGGGAGGGCAGGACGACGTGAAAGACTTCCGCCCCCATCCGCTGCAGCGCCAGTTCCGCCAGTTCCACATTCACCCTCCGGCTCTGGCTCTCGGAGAGAATGGCGCAGACCTCGCCCGGCTTCACCTCGCAGAGGCGAAAGGTCTCGGCGAAGGCGTCGATCCACCTGGCTTCAATGCGTTCACGCAGCATGGAATTCTCTCCTCAGGCGACGCGGTAGGTGGCCTGGGCGTCGGCTGTGCCGTCCACCGCCACCCGACCGTCGTGGACCATGTGGATCAGATGCGCCAGCACCGACCGGGCGGCGGCCGGATGCAGGTTCTGCGGCACGTCCGCGTACATGGTGGCGACCATTGCCGGAATGGTCCGGGGACCGCCCTTCAGCAAGTCCAGGATCTGACTCTCGCGCAACTGCCGGTGCGCCCGGTAGGCCCGCACGAAGTCGTGCACGTTCTCGATGGGCGCGCCATGGGTCGGGTAATAGCGCTGGTCATCGCGCTCCAGCAGCTTTTCGAGCGAGTTGAAGTAATCGGTCATGTTGCCGTCCGGCGGCGAGACCACGGTGGTTGACCAGCCCATGACGTGATCGCCGGTGAACAGCGCCTTCTCCTCCCGCAGTCCGAAGCAGATGTGATTCGAGGTATGGCCCGGTGTGTGGACCGCTTCCACCGACCAGCCGTCGCCCTCCACGATATCGCCATCCCGAATCACGTGATCCGGCGCGAAGTCATGATCGCCGCCCTCTTCCACCTTCGGGCCGCCACGGTCACCGCCGTGCGGGCCGTAGCCCCAGGTCTGCGCTCCGGTCGCGTCCTTGATCAGGCGTGCGGCCGGGCTGTGATCGATGTGGGTATGGGTGATCAGCTGATGCGTCACTGTCTCCCCCTCCACGGCGCGCAGTACCGATTCGACGTGACGTTCGTCCAGCGGCCCGGCATCGACGATCGCGACCTTGCCACGCCCGATGATGTAGGTGCCGGTGCCATGGAACGTGAAACCGCCCGGATTGTTGCAGATCACCCGCCGGACCAGCGGGCTCAGCTCCGCAGGCTCCCCGTACTCGAAGTCCAGTTCCCGAACGAACGGAATTGCGTAGGCCAAATTTGTGTCCTCCCCAAGACTTTGACGAATTGACAGCCGTCAAACCGCCCCTATCCTACCCCAGCCGTTACGTGGCGAAACCCGCGTAATCGAATTGGGGTGACAGAAGGTTCGGGACAGGACCGGTGGCCCTGAAGGTTGGCAACGCCGCCATGTGCGGTTCAGGGGAGGATACGGGGACGTGGATTCCTTCCAGATTTATATTTCGTTGTTCGTCAACGGACTGGCGCTCGGCTGTATCTACGGCCTGATCGCGCTTGGTTTCGTGCTGATCTACAAGGCAACGGAGATGGTGAACTTCGCGCAGGGCGACCTGATGATGGTCGGCGCGTTCATCGCCTTCGGACTGATCGCCGGTTTCGGGCTCAATTTCTGGCTCGGTTTCCTGCTGACGGTCGTGTTCATGATCATCTTCGGCTTCCTGCTGGATGTGGTCGTGATCCGGCGCCTGATCGGACAGCCACAGTTCTCCATCGTCATGGCAACCATCGGCATCGGTTACGTGCTGCGGTTCGTCATGCCCTATGCCTTCAACGTCGAACAGATCGCTTTCCTGACGCCCTTCACCGGCAAGGCCGTGCAGGTGGCGGCGATGACGCTGGATGCGGGCAAGCTGGCGGCTGTGGTGGGGACGCTGGTGCTCTGTGCCGGGCTCTACATGTTCTTCCAGCGCACGCGGATAGGTGTGGCCATGCAGGCCGCGTCCCAAAACCAGCTCGCGGCCTACTACATGGGCATTCCGGTGGCGTTGATCTTCTCCATGATCTGGGGCATCTCCGCCGGTGTCGCGGGTGTCACGGGTGTCATGATGATGCCGATCGCGAACGTCATGGACCCGTCCATCGGCTTCATCGCGATCAAGGCCTTTGCCGGTGCGGCCGTGGGCGGGTTCGGCTCCATTCCCCGATTATCTGCTCGCCCCCGGCTACAAGGACATCATGGTCTTCTCCGTGCTGCTGGCGGTGATGGTTGTCCGGCCGGAAGGCATTTTCTCCCAGATGGGCAGGAAGAAGGTCTGATCCGATGCGCTTTGTTTTCAAGACACGCTACGAGCAGGACCTGCGGCTGTGGCGCCACAATGGTGACCTGATCGGTTACGGCATCTTCCTGGCGGCGCTGCTGGCGCTGCCGGTGTTCGCCGGCGTCTATTATGTGGGTGAGGCCAATCTCTGGCTGATCTACGCCATCGCGGCCATGGGCCTGATGATCGCCGTCGGTTTCACCGGCATGGTCAGTCTCGGCCACTCGGCCTTTCTCGGCATCGGTGCCTATACCCATGCCTACCTGCTGCAGAACGGCGTACCCTTTGTCTTCTCGCTGCCGCTGGGCGGCCTGCTCGCCGGCGCGATCGGCGTTGCTGTCGGCCTGCCGACACTGCGGATGCACGGCATCTATCTGGCTATCGCCACGCTTGCGGTGGCACTGATCACGCAGGAGATCATGTCGAAGTGGTCGTCGGTTACCGGCGGCTTCGACGGTCTTCCGGTGGCCGCGCCGGACTTCCTGTCGATCCAGACGGAGGCAATGTATCAGGGCGAATGGTTCTCGGTCGGCGGACTGCATGTCGGCTGGGTTGAACTCTGGTCGCCGGTCTCGCTTTACTACATCTGCATCGTGGTACTGATCCTGGCCGCCCTGATCGCACGGAACCTGTTGCGAAGCCCGACGGGCCGCGCCTTCGTCGCCATCCGGGACTCGGAGATTTCTGCCCAGTCGATGGGTGTTCACCTGGCGCACTACAAGACCACCGCGTTCGGCATCAGTGCCTTTGTCACCGGTCTTGCCGGAGGATTGTTCGCGCACCAGATTTCCCATCTGGCGCCGGATGCCTTCAATATCTTCATCTCCATCGAACTGCTGCTGATCTGCGTCGTCGGTGGTATCGGCACCATTCAGGGGGCGGTGCTGGGTGCTGCGTTCCTGATCATGCTGAGGTCCTTCATCCCGATCATGCGTGACGAGGTGACGGCCGGTGCGGGCGGGGTCGAGTTCCTCGCCGGGCTGGTGCGGTGTGGCGCGA
>CAXBNO010000351.1:0-4275 GCA_963976775.1 uncultured Kordiimonadales bacterium | reverse complement strand
TCACAATGACGCCCTGTTCCGCTATCTGCTGCGGCTGGGCGATACCAGCCACATCCTCTGCCACCGGCTGGGGGAATGGTGCGGCCACGGGCCGATCATGGAAGAGGACATCGCGCTGACCAACGTCGCGCTGGACCTGATCGGGCAGGCGCGCCTGTTCTACCAGTACGCGGGCGAGGTGGAGGGCAAGGGCCGGACCGAGGATGATCTGGCCTTCCTGCGGCCCGAACGGGACTTCAACAACCTGCTGCTGGTGGAACAGCCGAACGGCGACTATGCGAAGACCATGGCGCGGCAGTTCCTGTTCGACGCCTGGAACCTGTTGCTGTTCCGTGCGCTGGAACGCTCGACGGATGCGCGCATCGCGGAAATCGCAGCCAAGGCGGTGAAGGAGATCACCTACCACCGCCGTCATTCCTCCGGCTGGGTCATCCGCATGGGTGACGGGACGGACGAGAGCCGCACCCGCATGGTTGCCGCCTTCGAGCAACTGATGGGTTTCACCGCCGAGTTCTTCCACATGGATGACGTGGACCGGCAGATGGCTGCAGCCGGCATCGGTCCCGACCTGGAAACCCTCCGCGCCCCCTGGATGGCGGATGTGGAGGCGGTGCTGGCAGAGGCCACGCTGGACTGGCCGACGGCGACCTGGTCGGTGCTGGGCGGACGGCACGACGGACGCCACACCGAGCACCTGGGCTATCTGCTGGCGGAGATGCAGTCGATGCAGCGCCAGTTTCCCGGCCTGAACTGGTAAGCCACAGCCATGTCCCCCCGTACGCCAGTCCCGCGCCCGAAGCCCAGCGGTGCCGCCTTGCCCGACGAGATCTTCGCGGGCTTTGCCGGTGCGCCGATGCAGACCCGCAATGCGCCAGGCCCCCTGACGGAGGAACGCGCCCGCGCCGTGCTGGCCACGGTCCCCGATCCGGAGATCCCCAGCGTCATGCTGCCCGACCTGGGTGTCATCCGCGGGGTCGAAGTGACTGGCGATGCGGTGACGGTGCGCATGTCACCGACCTATACCGGCTGCCCCGCCACCGACCTGATGCAGATGATGATCCGCGAACAGTTGACCGCCGCGGGCTTTGCCAGCGTGACGGTGGATCTGGTGCTCAGCCCACCGTGGTCATCCGACGACATCACGGCGGAGGGGCGGCGGAAGATGGCTGCGGCAGGCATTGCCCCCCCGGCGCACCGCGCCACCGACCGGCGGCACCTGACCGGCACCGTGCCCGACGTTGCCTGCCCCCACTGCGGTTCCGCCGACACGGTCATGACCAGCGCCTTCGGCGCGACGGCCTGCAAGGCGCTGTGGCGCTGCAACGCCTGCCAGGAACCCTTTGACTACTTCAAGTGCATCTGACGGAGACCCGGAATGGCACCGAAATTCCACACCCTGAATGTCGCCGAGGTCCGCCGCGAGACGGACGACGCCGTCTCCATCGCCTTTCAGGTGCCGGACGACCTGCGCGAGGACTATCGCTTCGTGCCCGGCCAGTACCTGACGCTGCGCGCGACGGTGGACGGGCGCGACATTCGCCGGTCCTATTCCATCTGCTCCGGCCCGGCGGACAATGACCTTCGGGTGGCGATCCGGAAGGTTGACGGCGGGCTGTTCTCCGGCTTCGCCAACGAAAGCATCACGGTCGGCGACACGGTGCAGGTGATGACGCCGGACGGCTGCTTCACTTTCGATGCCGATCCCGACCGCGCGGGCAGCTATGTCGCCTTCGCCGCCGGATCGGGCATCACGCCGATCCTGTCCATCGTCAAGGCGGTGCTGACGGGCGAGCCGAAGTCGGAGATGACCCTGGTCTATGGCAACCGGACGACGCAGTCGGTGATCTTCCGGGAGGAGCTGGAGGATCTGAAGAACCGGTTTCCGACCCGCCTGACCCTGGTGCATGTGCTGTCACGCGAGAGCATGGACGTGCCGCTGCTCTCGGGCCGGATCGACTCGGAGAAGGCGGAGGCCCTGCTGGGCAAGTTGATCGATGTGGATGCGACAGACGCTTTCTGGCTCTGCGGGCCAGAGGAGATGATCGGCAATGTCTCCACCGCGCTGAAGGCGCATGGCGTGACCCCGGACCGTATCCGCTTCGAGCTGTTCACCCCGGCCATCGACGGTAACCCGAAGCCGAAACGGGTGGCAAAGCCAGGCGAGGAACTGCCCGTGCGCCACATCGGGGTGATCATCGACGGCCACCGGGTCAACTTCGACATGGTGGATGATGGCACGGCGATCCTGGACGCCGCCCTGGAGAACCGGGCCGACCTGCCCTTCGCCTGCAAGGGGGGCATGTGCTGCACCTGCCGCTGTAAGCTGGTGGAGGGCGAAGTCACCATGGACAAGACCTACGCCCTGGACGATGACGAGATTGCCGCCGGGTTCGTGCTCTCCTGCCAGGCCACCCCGGTCACCGACACGGTCGTGCTGGATTTCGATCAGCGGTAGACACAGCGGACCCGGCGACGGGAACAGGCGTTCGCAACAGGCGGATTCCGTTGCGGACCAATATGATCTATGACCGCGCGATGGGTGACACGCCGAAATCGCCGACGCGGGGACAGGGTGGCTTGCTGAAGGCGGCCATGACCGTGGGCGGCTTTACCCTGATCAGCCGTCTGACCGGTTTCACCCGCGATATCCTGATCGCCGCGCTGCTGGGTGCCGGACCGGTGGCGGATGCGTTCTTCGTCGCCTTCAAGCTGCCGAACTTCTTCCGCCGCCTGTTCGCTGAAGGCGCGTTCAATGCCGCCTTCGTGCCCCGTTTCTCCGCCCATCTGAAGCAGGAAGGCCGGGACGCCGCGCACGGCTTCGCGGAGGAGACGCTGGCGGTCCTGCTGGCGGTGCTGCTGCTGTTCGTGGCGCTGGCGCAGATCACGATGCCGGTGCTGATGCTGGGCCTGGCCCCCGGATTCAGGGACGATCCGGCGACATTCGATCTGGCTGTCGAGCTGACGCGCATAACCTTCCCCTACCTGCTGTTCATAAGCCTGGTCTCCCTGATGGCCGGGGTGCTGAACGGAATCGGCCGCTTCGCCGCCGCCGCCGCGACGCCGATCCTGCTGAATCTCTGCCTCATCGCCGCGCTGTTGCTGCTGGTCGGCAAGGTGCCGACTGCAGGACATGCGCTGGCCATCGGCGTCTTCGTGGCCGGTGTGGTGCAATTCGTCTGGTTGCTGTTCGCGCTGCGCCGCGCCGGACTGCCGCTGTACCTGCCGCGCCCCCGCCTCACCCCGGCAGTGAAGCGGGTGCTGATGATCATGGGTCCGGCGGCGCTGGGTGCGGGCGTGGTGCAGGTCAATCTGGTCGTGGACATCATCCTCGCCTCCTTCCTGCAGGAAGGTGCGATCTCCTACCTGTTCTATGCCGACCGGATCAGCCAGTTGCCCATCGGTGTCGTCGGCGTCGCGGTGGGGACGGCCCTGCTGCCGCTGCTGTCGCGGCAGGCGGCGGCGGGGGAGGACGAGGCGGCACGACAGAGCCTGAACCGGGCGCTGGAACTCGGCCTGCTGCTGTCGCTGCCTGCCATGGCTGCCTGTCTTGCCATTCCGGGGGAACTGGTGGCCGGACTGTTCGAGCGTGGGGCCTTCACCGCCACCGACACGGACGCGACCGCCATGACCCTGGCCGCCTATGCGGTAGGCCTGCCCGCCTATGTCATGGTCAAGGTGCTCGGCCCCGCCTTCTTTGCCCGGTCCGACACAATGACGCCACTGAAGGTTGCCATTGTCGCGGTCATGGTGAACCTCGCCCTCAATCTCGCCCTGATGGGACCGCTGCAACAGGTGGGCCTGGCGCTCGCGACCGCGATCTCGTCATGGCTGAACGCGGGCCTGTCGATCTGGCTGCTGCATCGCCGGGGCTGGCTGAAGACCGACGCACGGCTGCGCTCCGCGACCCTGAAGGCCGTGCTTGCCAGCGCCGTCATGGCCGGCGTGCTGATCGCCGCCGCGCTGGCGCTGGCGCCCCTCGCCGGTCAGGGCGAACTGATGCGCGCGACAGGGCTTGGCATTCTGGTCGTCATGGGGCTGCTCACCTATGCCATCCTGGCCCAGATCACCGGGCTGGCCCACCTGGCGGACCTGCGCGCCCTGATGCGCGGGCGGGGGACCGGCACATGATGGACTGGCGCCGGTTGCTCTCGGCAAGGAGGCTGGTGGACGTCGCACCGGAGCCCTATGACGTCGCCCGCAGCCCGTTCCAGAAGGATTTCGACCGGATCGTCTTCTGTTCCGCCTTCCGCCGCCTGCAGGACAAGACCCAGGTCC
>CAXBNO010000350.1:0-4282 GCA_963976775.1 uncultured Kordiimonadales bacterium | reverse complement strand
AACACGGTGGACGCGAAGGGCGAGAATATCGGCGCCTCCATGTTCATGACGCCGCTGCCGAACCCGGCGGTGAAGATCGTGCGGGTGCTGGACACGATGGATTCCAGCTTTACCGGCGGCCATGCGGAGGTCGATATCGATGACCTGCATGTGGATGGCGACGCGGTGCTGGGGGAGATCGGCAAGGGCTTCCGCTATGCGCAGGTTCGCCTGGCCCCGGCGCGGCTGACCCACTGCATGCGCTGGCTCGGTGCGGCAAGGCGGGCGCACGACATCGCGACCGTCTATGCGCGCGAACGCATGGCCTTCGGCAAGCCATTGATCGACCATGAGGGCGTGGGCTTCCAGCTCGCCGACAACGAGATGGATATCCTGCAATCGCGGCTGACCATCTGGCACACCGCCTGGGTGCTGGACCAGGGCGAACGCGGCGGACGCGAAAGCTCCATGGCCAAGGTCATCTGCTCCGAAGCCATCTATCGCACCGTCGACCGGTCATTGCAGGTGCTGGGCGGTCTCGGCCTGACGCGGGATACGGAGGTGGAGCGCATCTTCCGCGACGTCCGCGCCTTCCGCGTCTATGACGGCCCGTCGGAAGTGCATCGCTGGTCACTGGCCAAGCAACTGAAACGCGGCTGATGGCAGGGTGATCGCTGTCCCCGGCCTGGCCTCGCCCCCTCCCGGCCACCCACGGCAATATCGTCAATGGGTGGCCGGGAGGGGGAGAGGCCGGGGTCGGCAACAGACTCACCACCCGCTAATGCGTCTCGTCCTGGGCTTCCTTGAGCGCCCTGTTATGGGCCTCCAGCAGGTCCCTGAAGTAGACGACACCGACTAGTTCCCTGTCGTCCGGGTGACGCACCACGGGCAGGAACCGGTATGACGTGCCCCGGAAAGCCTTCAGGGCATCGTCCAGCGGCATGTCCTGATGCAGTACGACGGACGTTGGCGTCGAGACATCGACTGCGCGACCGATCTCGTTCAGATGCGGATCCAGCAATGCATACTTGATGTCGTTGGGTTGCAGGCAGCCGAGCAGGAGACCCTTTTCGTCGACCAGGAAGTGAGCCAGCGCCTCGCTCTCCCGGTACATCTCCCTAAGCTGGGCAAACGTGGTTTCAGGCGTGATCGCCAGGAAATCACTGGCCGCAACACGCCGCACGGTCTGCGCATGCATCAGGACCTCGTCCGCGTGCACCAGATCCACCGCCCGGCGGGCAAGCTGCCAGTGGAAGAAACTGATGTAGCGGTACTGCCGCGATACCACGGTGGCCAGCACGACACCGACCATCAGCGCGATGGTGACCCGGTAGTCACCCGTCAGTTCGAACACGATCAGGGTCGTCGAGATCGGTGCGCCCAGGATCGCCGCCGCGACCGCACCCATGCCGACCATCGCGTAGAGGCCATGTTCCGCCGCCAGTTCCGGGAATATGCGGGCGGCGATCAGTCCGAACGCGCCACCTGTCATGGCACCGATGAACAGCGCAGGCGAGAAGACACCGCCGCCGAACCCACCCGCGATGGTGATCGATGTAGCCGCCATCTTGGCCGCAACCAGCAGGATCAGCAGCGACAGCGGGTAGAGCTGTTTCAGGGCGTTGTCCGTCGCCTCGTACCCCACGCCAAGCACCTCCGGGTACAGCAGGGCGATGGCACCGACGGCCAGACCGGCGATGGGCGGACGCCAGAACACCGGAATCTTCAGCACATCCTCGATCACATCCCGCGTGAACCCGACGGACCAGAAGAAGATCAGGGCCATGATCCCGCAGACGATTCCCAGCAGCATGAAGGCCGGAAACTCCCAGAAACTGAGAATGTCGTACTGCGGAATCAGGAACGCCGGGAAGTCGCCGATGTGGATGCGGGTCACCACCGTACCGATGACGGAGGCCACGACAACCGGGGCCAGCGCCCGCAGCGCATAGTGCCCCAGCACGACCTCATGCGCGAAGATGACACCGGCGATGGGGGCATTGAAGGACGCGGCCACACCGGTGGCCACGCCACAGGCCAGCAGGGTATGGCCGTCCAGCCGGTCCATCTTCAGCAACTTGCCGACGGAGCCCGAAATGGCACCGCCCAGATGCACCAGCGGTCCCTCCCGCCCCGTCGAGGCGCCGGCCCCGATGGAGATCACGCTGGCCACCGCAGCCCCGAGGCCGGTACGCAGCGACATCCGGCCCTCGTTGTAGATCCCGGCCTCGATCACATCCGGCACGCCCTGCGGTCGCCCGCCGGGCATGAGGTAGCGCAGGAACAGGGCCAGGATGACACCGCCCACCGCCGGAGCCAGAACCACGTGCCACCATGGCAAGGCCTGCACCGCTGCGACCAGATATTCCGATGTCTCGCCGTAGAACAGGAACTGCGTCCCGCTGAGCGCCAGGCGGAACAGGATCGCGGCATAGCCGACCGCCAGCCCGACGATCACCGCGATGCCGATCAGGTAGAACTGGTGGCGCGGAACGAAATCACGGAAGGGGCGGAAATCGCGGAACGAGTTGCGGAACAGGGGACCAAGCATCAGTCGTGGCCCGGCGCACGTGAGGTCATGCCGCCGGTCCCCGCATCAGGACTTGCGACGGATACGCATGCCCTGACCGGCCTGTTCCGGCCAGGCAAGATCCTTCTGCGCTTTGGCCAGACGGGCCACATTCTGCTGAATTTCGACGGGCATCTCAGCCGAACGACGGGTGCCGAGGTCCACATGCAGGCACATCTGTTCGGATGTGGCGGACAGGAATCCCTCCGTCGCGTGATACATCCGGAAGAAGGCATGAATCCGCTTCGCATCATGGTCCAGCAACTGCACGTCATAGCGCAGCGGTGCCCCCTCCAGCACCTCGCCCATGTAGTGGACATGGGTTTCCAGGGTGAAGAAGGACCTGTTGGTCTGGCGCACGTAGTCAATGCCAATTCCCAGATGGTCGAACAGGGCATCGGTCGCCTTGTCGAAGGCAACATTATAATAGCCGACATTCATGTGGCCGTTGTAGTCGATCCAGTCGCTCAGAACGGTGGCATCGAGGATATGCAAGGCTTCGGAATTGCTCATCTTTCGATCCTACCCCGAACACGGCGGCAGGCAAGCGCCGTTGACGGCATGGCAGATGATCTCCAACTATGAACCCGACAGGGACATCACATCGACCTGCGATGCCATGGACAGACACGCCGGATCACCCGGCGAGCGAAGGACGCATCGACATGAACGGCCTGCAACGTTCGGCTCTCCGCCTGCCCGACGGCAGTAATTGCATCATTCTGCACAGTACTGGAGATGCCGGGCAGCCGCTGCTGTACATCCACGGGATCGGTGGGCTGGATGCGGACCTGTGCCTGTTGTCGGAACTGTCGTCCACATTTGCGGTGCAGGCCCCGGTTCTGGACGATTTCCGGGCGATCGGCGATGTTCCGCTGATCCAGCGCCAGGTGACGGAAATGCTTTCCGCGTCGAACCTCAGGTCGCCGATGCTGGCGGGTCACGGTGCCGGCGCGGCAGTGGCCGCCGAACTGGCTGCCACCATGCCCGGCAGCTTCGTTCACCTCTTCCTGCTCTCCCCGATCGGGCTGGATGCGGAACAGCGTCCCGTGTCCGGTGCGGGCGTCGGCAACCGGCTGGGGCATATCGATTGCCGCACGACACTTGTCTGGGGCAAGCAGGACGCGGCGGTCAGCATGGCATCGATGCTCGATCTCGTCCGCGTGATCCCGTCAGCCGGCCTCGCCACCGTGCCACAGGGCACCAGCGACATGGTCACCACCCTGCCTGCAAAGGTCGCCCGCGCGATGCTGAACGGTTTGCGCGTTCTCGCCTAGATCAGCCCCTGGTCGGCATCACGTCCAGTCGCACCACCATGCCCTTCTGTCCATCCACCGCCGGGTAGCGGTCGAAGACCTTCGGGTCATGGCCGGGGACGATGCAGTCGGGGTCATCGGCCAGACGGCGCATGGTGCGGAAGGCATCCAGCATCTCCCCCTGGTTCCAGACGATGACGAAGGGGCGATCCGCCTGCATGTTCTCGTAGTAGTGGCTGGCGTCGGAGGCGAGGACGATCCAGCCGACCTGGGTCCAGACCCGGACCACCTGCAGGCCCTGGGTATGGCCGCCGACATGATGGACCGACAGGCCGGGTTCCAGTTCGACCTCCCCGTCATGGAACTCGACCCGCCCCTGAAACACGTGGTGCACCAGATCGGCGATGTGGTCGGCGGTATAGGCATGACTGATGGCGGGGCGGGTCATCTGGCGCCCGGTGGCATAGGACATCTCGCT
>CAXBNO010000349.1:0-4291 GCA_963976775.1 uncultured Kordiimonadales bacterium | reverse complement strand
TCCATGTCGATGACCGTCATGTCGTCACTCAGCCCGTTGGCGACATAAAGCAGGCTGCCGTCCCGGTTCAGGGTGGCGTTCCAGGCCCGGTTGCCCACCAGAACCAGGTCAGTGACCCGCCGCGCGGCAACATCGACGAAGGCCACGTGATTGGCCCGCCCCATCGCGACGACGGCGGTCCTGCCGTCGGCTGTCATCGTGATCCCGACCGGGGTCACATCCTCCACCCGCAAGCCTCTGGGTGGTTCAAGCTCGAGTGTCGCGGTGACCGTGTTGCTGGCAACGTCAATGATGGAGACGGAGGCGGCAAGCTCGTTGGACACCCAGAGTTCGCGCCCGTCCGGCGTCAGCGCAAAGCGGCGCGGACGCTGCCCCACCAGGATGTTGGCCCGGATGCTGCCGCTGGCCAGATCGACCACATGCACCAGATTGGCCACTTCGGAGGAGACATAGACCGTCTGACTGTCCGGATTGGCCAGAATGCCCTCCGGCTCCGCGCCGACCTCGATCGTGGTCAGACCGGCAACCTCCTCACCTTCCTCGCCCTCTTCCTCGCTCCCTTCTTCCTCATCCTCCTCATCAGCCAGCGGCTCATCGCTCGGTTCGGCGACAGCCAGATCAGGCTTCGACCCGCGCTCACGGAAATAGGTGGCAAGATCGAGGATGCCGAGCTTGGCGTCATCCTCCAGGGAGATGAACAGCGTGCTGCCATCGGCCGAGAAATCGAACAGTTCCGGGTCGTCGATGCCCGTGATCCGGTCAGTCAGCTGAAGGGTCGCGATGTCGATGATGTCGATGGCATCCCCATCGCCGCAGGCAACGAAGATCCGCGTCCGCGCGGGGTCGAACTGCAGGTGCCGGGGGCGGGCGGCGGTCCCGATCCGCTTCACGACCTCCAGCGTCCTGCCATCCAGCACATGCACGGCATTGTCCTTCTCGCTCGACACGAACACCAGACCGGTGTCCTTCGCCGCCGCGGGAAGGATCAGTCCGAGCGCAAGAGCTCCTCCAAGTACCGAATTGCGTAGCCAGTTCAATTTCCTGCCCTCCCAAGCATCGCGCTTGTTTTTCACACGGACAGGATTGCACCCGACCGCACCGCGCGTGATTGATCAATTGAAACACAGCGCCCGCAAGAGTGTCATCATCAAGGGGCCGAAAACGGCATCAGGTGCGAAACTCGCCTGGCTGAGGTATCCTGCAGCCACCGGTCACAGGCATGCATGGACGTCGCGAACCACAGGTTCGACCGTCGCAGAAGAATGTGCCGTGCGCGAAGGGAGAAACATCATGAGTTTCAGGATCATCAGCGGCACCCTGCTGATCGGCTTGCTGGTCGGCGGGGCTGCTACCGCTGCGGAACTCTGTCAGGGCTTCGGGCCGCAGACGCCACGTGACATCGCAAGCACTGCCGGCAGCAACAGCCAGATATTTCCACCCGCTCCGGCGGCCAGCCAGATGAACCTCTGCAACATCCACACCCACACCAATGCGGAGCACAAGGGACCGGGGTTCTCCGTATCGGCGGGATCCGGGGAGCATGGCGGCTTCAGGTGCAACGAGAGCGACAGCCTCACCGCCGCCGAACTGGAAGATCCGAGCAACGGCCACGGCGCGTTTCATGGCATCAAGCCGGGTGACACGATCGAGGTGCATTGGGTCCACACATCCTGTGCCGTCAGCCCCGGCAAGGGGCTGGGGTCGTGCCTCGGTGAAACCTGCGCCAACCCGACCCTGCGTGTCGAGACCCAGGTCTTTCTGGTGGTGAACGACCCGGAAGCCCTCGACTTCGCCGATTTCACCTACGCCGGAAACATGGTCGCCGGTCGCCACCAGGCCCGGTCGCTGCCCAGCGGAACGGGAGAACCGGTCGTGTTTGCCGGATCGACGACCGGCCCGAAATACACCCAGCAGGTCTGTTCGCCCCTGCAGGTGACCTGGAGCGTCCGGCCCCAGTGCGCCAGGGTAGACGTCAGTTCGCTGTACAAGTGGGCTGCCGACGGCAATGTGTTCCAGGAAGACCATTCACACGGTGTGCGCCAGCTCGTGACCGCACCTGAACTGCTGGCCCCGATCACGAAGTAGGCGGAGCAGCAGCAATCAGCCGGACCTGAGCCGTTTCAGGCCGGGTCGACGAAGGCGGCGACGACCTTTTTCTGACCGGCTTTCTCGAAGTCGATCAGCAGGTGGTTGCCGTCGACGCGGGCGACGAGGCCATAGCCGAACTTCTGGTGAAACACGCGCTCGTCCTTCTGGAACCTGCGCACGCTTTCCAGCGTCCGGACCTCGCGCGCCTCCCCGTCGATCACCTTGCCACGGGCATAGCCGCCGGCGCGGTAGCCGCGTTCCTTCAGCCGTTGCGTCGCCTGCAGCCAGGGCGCGTCGTAGGCAAAGCTGCCCGGTGACTGCTGTCGGCCCCCGGCTCCGCCGGGCTGGGCCGACGCGCCATAGAGGACGGTTTCCGCCCGCACCTCCACCGCATCCGCCGGCAGTTCCTCGACAAAGCGGCTGGGAATGCCGGAGCGCCATTCGTTGAACACCCGCCGGTTCGCGGCATGGCTGATGAAACAGCGTTGCCGGGCGCGGGTGATGCCGACATAGGCGAGGCGGCGCTCTTCCTCCAGCCCCGCATTGCCGGTTTCCTCCAGCGCACGGCGGTGGGGGAACACTTCCTCCTCCCAGCCCGGCAGGAAGACCGTGTCGAACTCCAGTCCCTTGGCGGCATGCAGGGTCATGATCGACACCTTCTCGGTGTCGTCGGAGCTGTCGTTGGCCTGCACCAGCGCGATATGCTCCAGATAGGCGCCGAGGGTCTCGTGATCCTCCATCGCCAGAACCATTTCCTTCAGGTTCTCCAGTTTTGTCGGCGCATTCGGGCTCTTGTCCCTCTGCCACATCTCCGTATAGCCGCTCTCGTCCAGCACCATGCCGGCCAGTTCGGCCAGATCCAGATCATCCTTCACCTGCCGCCAGCGGGCGAAATCATCCAGCAGCCGTTTCAGGGTATTGCGCGCCTTCGGCTTCAGTTCCTCCGTCTCCACCAGCGCCTCCGCGGCACGGTAGAGCGACTGGCGCGCGCCACGGGCGGCGCGATGCAGCATCTGCACGGTGGCGTCGCCCAGACCGCGCTTCGGCGTGTTCACGATCCGCTCGAACGCGATGTCATTGTCCGGCTGGGCGACGATCTGCAGGTAGCAGGTGGCGTCCTTGATCTCCTGGCGCTGATAGAACCGCACACCGCCGAGCACCTGATAGGGCACCCCGATCTCGATGAAGCGATCCTCGAAACTGCGCATCTGGAAGGTTGCGCGCACCAGAATCGCCATCTCCGACAGGCGCTCCCCCTTGCGGTGCAGGCTCTCGATCTCGTCGCCGATGGTGCGGGCTTCCTCCTCACCGTCCCAGACGCCGATGACAGTGACCTTCTCGCCGCCGGGAATGTCGGTCCAGAGGGTCTTGCCCAGCCGCCCCTCGTTATTGGCGATGACCGCGCTCGCCGCCTTCAGCACCGCAGCCGTGGAGCGGTAGTTCTGCTCCAGCCGGATCACCTTCGCGCCGGGGAAGTCACTTTCGAACTTCAGGATGTTGCCGACTTCGGCACCGCGCCAGCCATAGATCGACTGGTCGTCGTCGCCGACACAGCAGATGTTCTTCGCACCCTGCGCCAGCAGCCGCAGCCAGAGGTACTGCGCCACGTTCGTGTCCTGATACTCATCCACCAGGATATAGCGGAACCGGCGCTGGAACTCCGCCAGCACATCCGGCGCGGTCTGGAACAGCCGGATGCAGAGCAGCAGCAGGTCGCCGAAGTCCACCGCGTTCAGGGTCTGCAGGCGCTCCTGATACATCCGGTACAAGTCCCGCCCGCGCCCGTCGGCGAAGCCGCTGTCGCCCTCCGGCACCTTGTCGGGCATCAGCCCCTTGTTCTTCCAGCTGTCGATGACACCGGCAAGCTGGCGCGGCGGCCAGCGCTTCGGATCGATCTCCTCCGCCTCCAGCACCTGCTTCAGCAGCCGCTGCTGATCGTCGTCGTCCAGAATCGTGAAGTCGCTGCGCAGGCCCAGCAGTTCGGCATGACGGCGCAGGATGCGGGCACCGATGGCGTGAAACGTGCCCAGCCACATCCCCTCCACCCGGTTGCCGATCAACTGCCCGACACGGTCCGACATCTCCCGCGCGGCCTTGTTGGTGAAGGTCACGGCCAGAATCTCCCAGGGCCGTGCGGTGCCTGTGTTCAGCAGGTGAACCAGCCGCGTGGTCAGCACACGGGTCTTGCCGGTTCCGGCACCGG
>CAXBNO010000348.1:0-4310 GCA_963976775.1 uncultured Kordiimonadales bacterium | reverse complement strand
GCGACCCTGTTCAACATTCCGCTGGTCATGTACGGCGAGAGCGAGGCCGAGTACGGTAACCCGAAGGAAGATGCGGAGCAGGCCCAGCGCGCTTGGGACTATTTCGCAAGACAGGATGACGAGGATGTCTACCTGGGGGGGTCTTCGGTCAGCGAACTGGTCGGTGACTTCGGCCTCGACCGGGTGGACCTGGAACCCTATCTGCCGCCGGATCCCAAACAGATGAGCGACGCGGGTATCGAGGTCCATTACCTGGGCTATTACATGCAGTGGCACCCGCAGAGCGCCTACTACTACTCCGTCGAGCATGGCGGCTTCGAGGCCTCGCCGGAGCGCACTGCGGGCACGTACTCCAAGTACAATTCCATCGACGACAAGATCGACGATTTCCACTACTACACGACCTTCATCAAGTTCGGTATCGGGCGCTGCATGTATGACGCCAGCCAGGAAATTCGCTCTGGCGACATCGAGTTCGATGAGGGGGTCGCGCTCGTGAAGCGCTATGATGGAGAGTTCCCGGAACGGTTCGCGAAGGAGATCTTCGAGTACCTTTCCCTGCCGCCGGAACAGTTCCCGGTGGCGTCGAAGCAGTTCGGGCAGCCGATCATGGACCGTGCCTACTTCGACAATCTCTGTGACCGGTTCCGTTCTCCGCACCTATGGATGCAGAAGGACGGCAAGTGGGAACTGCGTCACAAGCCCTGGGAAGAAGCCAGCGAACTCAAGGATTGAGGCCGGAATTGTCCGCCACCCCTGCTACAGGAACGCCGCCAGTTGCAACGCCGTACCCGTCTGATTGCCCGCATGGATATCAAGGGGCCGAACCTGATCAAGGGTGTGCGGCTGGAAGGCTTGCGCAAGATCGGTGATCCGCAGGCGCGGGCCGCGCGCTACTACGCCGAAGGTGCGGATGAACTGATCTACATGGATGTGGTGGCAAGCCTCTACGGACGCAACAGCCTGGTCGATGTGGTGCGCCATGCCACGGAGCACATATTTGTCCCCATAACGGTCGGTGGCGGCGTGCGCAGCGTGGAGGATGCCGATCGCCTGCTGCGTGTCGGCGCCGACAAGGTGGCCATCAACACCGCCGCCGTGCATCGCCCTGCACTGATCGACGAACTCTCGCGGCAGTTCGGATCGCAGTGCATCGTGCTGTCGGTGGAGGCCAAGCTGCGCGCCGACGGGGGATGGGAGGCCTATACCGACAATGGCCGGGAACATACCGGGCGCGACGTGGTCGAATGGGTGCAGGAGGCAGAATCTCTGGGTATCGGCGAGATACTGCTGACCTCCGTCGACCGTGAGGGCACGCGCAAGGGTCTCGACATTGACCTGATCCGCGCGGTGACCGCCGTTGTCGACATTCCGGTTATTGCCAGTGGCGGGGCAGGCTCGCCCGCACATGTTGCTGCGGCAGTGTCGGATGGACAGGCTGACGCGGTGGCCGTCGCGGACATGATCCATTTCGATCGCATCAACCTGATGGACCTGCGGTCGGAACTGTCCGGCGCTGGCCTGTCGCTCCGCACCCCCGCGGCGGGATAGGGCGATGACGGCACGGCACGTGACAATCCTGGACTATGGCGTCGGCAATCTGCGCAGTGTGGCGCGGGCATTCGAGGTCAGCGGTGCATCACCGGAACTGGCCGAGACCCCGGGCCAGGCCGCGCGCGCGGAACGTCTGGTGATTCCGGGCGTAGGCGCTTTCCGGTCCTGCGTCGACGCCCTGCGCGCCGCCGGGTTCGAGGATGTCGTGCGGGAGGTGGTGACGGCGCAGGAGCGGCCCGTCATGGGTATCTGTGTCGGCATGCAGATGCTCTTTGATGGCAGCGAGGAATTCGGCCAGCAACCCGGTCTGGGATTGCTGCCCGGTATCGTCGCGGGCATTCCGCGCATCGACGCTGCCGGCAACCGCCGGAAAGTACCCCATATCGGCTGGTCGCCCCTTCAGCCTCCTGACCCGCCGACCGGAGACGGCTGGAAGGGTACTCTGCTGGGTGAGACGACACCGGGAACGGACGTCTATTTCGTCCACTCGTTCTCCGCCCGCCCGACCGATGCCTCGGATGTTCTGGCCGTCACGGACTATGGCGGATACGAGATCTGCGCCGCCGTCCGGCATGAAAACCTCTACGGCGTTCAGTTCCACCCGGAGAAGAGCGGTCCGTCCGGATTGCAGATCATCCGCGCGTTCCTCAACCTCTGACCGCCACCAGCCCGCGGGCCATTTCCAGGTCGAAGGGGCTGTCGATGTCGATGGCACGCTCAGGGGGGATGATGACCGCCACCGTGTCATCGCCGTACACCCTGCCGGTGCGGATCAGGTAATCGGTGCGCACGGCATAGCACAGGCCGTTCGGGGCGTAGAGGTGCCCCAGGTCCTGACGCCGTTTCAGCAGCCCGTCGGGGTTGAGCGGGCAGACGCGGCGATTCGCATCCACGGTGACGAACAGGTCCGGGGACTTCGCCTGCTCCGTGAAGGTGACGGCACTCTCCGCGCCCGTGTCGCGCAGGGCCGCGACCGTCGCGTCGATGTCGGTGGACGTGCGGAACGGGCTGGTGGCCTGCAGCAGCACGACGACATCGTAGCCGCCCCCCAGCGTCTCGACAGCATGGATCAGTGCATCGGTGATCTTCGCCGTGTCACTGGCCAGTTCCGGTGGGCGCAGGAAGGGCACATCCGCCCCATGCGCCCGCGCGGCATCGGCGATGCGGGGGCTGTCCGTGGAAACGATGGTACGGTCAAGCCGTGTCGCGCCCTGGGCCGCGGCGACGGTCCAGGCAATCAGGGGCTTGCCGCCGAGATCGAGGATGTTCTTGTCCGGCAGACCCTTCGAGCCACCACGGGCGCAGATCACGCCGAGCGCGCGGGGACCCGTCGCCGACATGGATCAGTGCGTGTTGGCGGCGCTGGTCGTCTCCGCCACCGCATCCTGCCGTTCCGAGTCCTTGATCGCCATTTTCACCTTGTCAGCATCACGCAGGAACGCGCCTGTCATGTTCTCCGAGAGAAGTGTCGAGGGGGCACCGTCCGGGATCCGGTGGTTCTTGCGCCAGATCTGCTCGTACTCGTCGATGCGGCGGTAATTGAGCTGCAGCATCGCCTCCCTGAGGCCCAGCAGTTCGACCGCATTGAAGTTGTGGCTGATCACGGCGGAGATGCTGGAGGCATCGCCCAGATCCAGGATGAAACGCTCCATGTCACCGTCGTACTGGCCACTGATGCGTTCGCGATAGGTCGTGAACCATTCGGAGCCCGGATAGGGCGTGGCGAAATGCGGCTTCACCTGAATGCCCAGGTCGTCCCAGGCATGCATGTTCATGCGGATCGATTCGAAATCCTCGTTCGGGAAGCCGATGATCTGGTTCGGCACCGGGCGGATACCGGCCTCCAGCGTCCAGAAGAAGCTGCGCAGGTTCGACTCGCGCGTCGCCCCCTTGCCGATGGTCTTCAGCACATGCGGCGCGAAGGATTCATAGCCGTAGACCAGATGCGAACAGCCGGCGTCGCGCATGGTCTTCAGCACTTGCTTCGTGCACAGCGTCGCGTGGCTGGTGCCTGCCCAGTGGATGCCGGTCCAGGTGCCATCATCATTGGCCTTGGGCGCGAAGCCCAGGTCATGCCACTGGTTGCAGATGTCGTTCATCCAGGTGCGACCGGAGAACTTGTCCATCGTCATCAGGTTCTCGTCCAGGAACCCGATGAAGTTGATGTTGAACTTGTCGTAGGCGTGCTTCACCAGCGCACCGACGTATTCCGGCGAGTGATAGCGGATGCTGCGCGTGTAGGTGCCGGGCTGGTCGAAGGCGACGTTCAGCTCGCCGTTCGCGTCCTCCTCGTAGCGCATGTCACCGGCGATACCGAGGTGGTAGCAGAAGCGGCAGATCAGGGAGCAGCCATAGCTCGCATTGATGTCCAGTCGGCGGGACGCCAGCATGCCCTCTTCGGAGAACAGCACCTGGCTGTTCTTGAAGTAGACTTCCTCCAGCGGAAACAGCTCCCACGCCGGGAACGGCAGGCTGTCCAGGTCATGCATCAGCGGCCGCATCTGGGACATGATCAGACCACCGCCGGGCTTGCGCGACACGGTGCCCTTGATGTCCCAGAATTCCCGGCCACCGCGATCGATCATGTCGCAAATTTCGGGGAAGGTGATGAAGCCCTCGCCCACGCAGCCGACATCGACCTGCGGAATCCATGACATCATCTCGCGCGGCAGGGACGTCAGCAGTCCGCCGCCCATGACCTGCACGGCCTGCGGCGCGTACTCCCGTGCGATCCGGGCGATGCGCTTCACCGAGGC
>CAXBNO010000347.1:0-4314 GCA_963976775.1 uncultured Kordiimonadales bacterium | reverse complement strand
GACAATGGGTTAAGCGTCATCTCAGGTAGTTATCTGGGACAGCCCCTAGAAATATTACCGATATATGATTCAACAAGGAGGGGCCATGAAACTCACCGGATTCACCAACTATGCGCTCAGGTCGCTCCAGCTTGCAGCGTTGCGCGCGCCGGACCTTGTCCGCGTCGATGACGTGGTCAAGGTGCATGGCCTGGCGCGCCCGCACATCGTCAAGATCGTGCATGAGCTTGGCAAGGTCGGCTACCTGGAGACCGTGCGCGGCAGGGGCGGCGGATTTCGGCTTGGCCGTCCGGCAGAGAAGATCGTGATCGGGGAGGTCGTCCGCCTGACGGAAGGACCACTGGATGTGGTCGAATGTTTCAACCCGGAGCGGAATACATGCCCGCTGGTGGGGATCTGCCGACTGTCCCGCGCCCTGCGGGAAGCCACAGATGCCTTCATGGCCGTGCTGGACGATCTGACCGTCGCCGACATTGCCGGCAACAGGCGTGAACTGCTGGACCGGATTGCACCACTGCAGGCCGGAATCGTGCGACCGAAGCGAGCGCGGAACTGATGGCGGGCGCGTGGATCGAGCGCTTCGCCGGCCTCTCCAGTCTTTCGGAGGAAATTTGCCGGACACTGGTGTCCCGCAGCGCCGTGATCAGGGTTCCGGCCGGACAGGTCATCTTCGGACCTGGCCGGTCGCCGGACAATCTGCTGCTGCTGACCGAGGGAACCGTCCGAGTTTACCAGACATCCGAGTCAGGGCGCGAGATCGTTCTCTACAGGGTCGAGGCCGGACAGAGCTGTGTTCTGACCACTGCCTGTCTGCTGGCGCATGAGGACTATACGGCCGAAGGTGTGGCGGAGACGGATGTCGAGGCCGTGGCCATTCCCAGAGCGGTCTTCGATGAACTGATGGCGGGTTCGGGCGCGTTCCGCGCCTTCGTCTTCAACGCCTATTCCAGACGCATCACCGATCTGTTCCGCGTCATCGATGAAGTCGCATTCGGCCACATAGATGTCCGCCTGGCCCAACGCCTTGTCACCCTGGCCAGGGGCATGAAGGAGATCCGGGTGACACACCAGCAACTGGCGGCAGAACTCGGCACGGCCCGGGAGGTCGTTTCGCGCCAGTTGCATGAGTTTCAGCGGCAGGGATGGGTTTCGCAGGCCCGTGGCGTCATCAGCCTGCTGGACACGGCAAGCCTGCAACACATTGCTGACAGCCACTAAAATTTATCTGAAATGAATCTTTGATCGGTCGTATCGCCAGCCCTGCGGCAGCTTCGCGCGAATTGCGAAGAAATTTCCCGGTTGGGTGACAAAGTCACCGACACTCGGGTCGCAAAAACATATACTCCTCCTACATCTTAAAAAGGAGTGGGCTGATGATCGTGAATGTTGGAACCGTTGATCGCATTATCCGGGCGCTGATTGGCGTCGTGCTGCTGGCCGTGGCGTTCGGCGGCGCTCTGGATGCCATGACCACGCCGTATCCGAAGTATGCCGCGATCGCCATCGGTCTGGTGATGCTGGCCACGGCCACCATGCGCATGTGCCCGATCTACCGCATCTTCGGCATTCGCACCTGCCGCATCTGACACCACCACGCCGACCCCGCGACCAGCAGGAGGAGATGGAGCCTTGAACAGCTACCCCGTCAACATGGACATCAGGCCTGACGTCAAGGCCTTCTTCGATGAGGACACCAATACGTTCAGCTATGTGGTGAGCGATCCGCAAACCGCTGCCTGTGCCGTCATCGACTGCGTTCTGAACCTGGACTATGCCGCCGGGCGCATCAGTCATGAAGGCGCCGATGCGATCATTGACGACATCCGGGCGCGCGGGCTGAAGCTGGAGTGGATCATCGAGACCCATGTCCATGCGGATCACCTGAGCGCCGCCCCCTACATTCAGGAAGCGCTGGGCGGGTTGATCGGCATCGGCAACAGGATCAGCGATGTGCAGACCACGTTCGGGGCGTTCTTTCACGAAGGCGACAGCTTTCCGCGCGACGGATCCCAGTTCGACCGCCTGTTCGTCGATGGCGACACCTACATGATCGGTACCATGCAGGCCTTCGCCATCCACACGCCGGGCCACACGCCGGCCTGCATGGTGCATGTGATCGGCGACGCCGCCTTTGTCGGTGACACGCTGTTCATGCCGGATGGCGGCTCGGCCCGCGCCGACTTCCCCGGCGGCGATGCCGGGACACTGTACGACAGCATCCAGAAGCTGCTGTCCCTGCCGGACGAGATGCGTCTGTTCATGTGCCACGACTATGGGCCTGACGGGCGCGACATCGCCTTCGAGACCACGGTCGGTGAGGAGAAGCGCGCCAACATTCATGTCGGCGGCGGCAAGTCACGGGCGGAGTTCGTCGCCTTCCGCAGCGAACGCGACCCCCAGCTCGGCATGCCGCGCCTGATCATTCCTTCCCTGCAGGTGAACATGCGCGGCGGCCATATCCCGACCGATGCTGACGGCAACATGGTGCTGCGCGTACCGATAAACGGCCTTTGAGGCCGAAGGATCAACAGTATGGACATCAAGCACATCACGGATGGCCTGTCGGTCAGCCCCCAAGTCACGGCTGACGACATTCCGGCCATCGCCGCTGCCGGCTTCCGTACGATCATCTGCAATCGCCCCGATGGTGAGGGAGCGGACCAGCCAACCCACGAAGAGATCGCAACAGCGGCAAGTGCCAGCGGGATCGGGATGCGGTACCTGCCCGTGGTTCCCGGCGTGGTCTCCGATGAGGATGTCAGCGGCTTCGGCAACGCATTGCGCGACATGCCCGGCCCTGTCCTCGCCTATTGCAGGACTGGCACCCGATCGGCAACGCTCTGGTCGCTGAGCGAGGCCGGCAAGCGACCGATCGCCGACATCCTGGCTGCCACGAAGGCCGCCGGGTATGACATGAACGGTGTCGCTCGGCGGATTGCGAATGGCGGCCGGACGCCGACCGACCATGGCGACGCCTCATTCGATCTGGTCATCGTCGGGGCTGGAGCCGGTGGAATCGCTGTGGCTGCCAGCATCAGGAAAAGGATGCCGTCGCTGGAGGTTGCGATCATCGATCCGGCTGATGTTCATTACTACCAGCCCGGCTGGACAATGGTCGGCGGCGGCATCTTCTCCGCCAGTGACACGGTACGCACCATGGGCAGCCTGATCCCCCGTGGCGTTCACTGGATCAAGAGCGCTGTCGCCGCGTTCGAGCCGCAGAACAATGCCGTCATCCTGGATGGCTGCCGGGTCGTGAAATACGACCGGCTGATCGTCTGCCCGGGCCTGAAACTCGACTGGGAAAAGGTGGAAGGCCTCTCGGAAACGCTGGGCCGGAACGGCGTCACCTCCAACTACCGTTACGATCTGGCCCCCTATACCTGGGAGCTGGTGCAGGGACTGAAGTCGGGTCGGGCGATATTCACCCAGCCACCCATGCCGATCAAATGTGCCGGCGCGCCGCAGAAGGCGCTCTATCTGTCCGCCGATGCATGGCGGCGCAATGGCGCGCTGGACGCCATCGACATCCAGTTCAACAACGCCGGTGGTGTCCTGTTCGGCGTGAAGGACTATGTGCCCGCGCTGGAATCCTACATGGACCGCTATGGCGTCACCCGGAACTTCTTCCACAACCTCGTGGCCGTTGACGGTCCGGCGCGCAAGGCGACCTTCGAGGTTCGGGAACCGGATACGGAGCCCCGGCACATCGAAACCGATTTCGACATGCTGCACGTCTGTCCGCCCCAGACGGCGCCGGACTTCATACGTGTCTCGCCGCTGGCCGACAGCGCCGGCTGGATCGACGTCGACCAGGCGACCCTGCGCCACCGGACCCATGACAACATCTGGTCCCTCGGCGACGTGATGAACGCCCCGAATGCGAAGACCGCCGCTGCAGCCCGAAAGCAAGCGCCCGTGGTGGCCGAGAACATCGTCGCCGACATCTCCGGGCGCTCTCCGGTTGCTCAGTATGACGGCTACGGCTCATGCCCCCTGACGGTCGAACGCGGCAAGATCGTGCTGGCCGAGTTTGGCTATGGCGGCACCTTGCTGCCAAGCTTTCCGAAGGCCCTGATCGACGGAACACGGCCCAGCCGTCTGGCATGGCTGCTGAAGGAACGCATCTTGCCGCCGATCTACTGGAGGGCGATGCTGCGGGGTCACGAATGGCTGGCAAGACCGGAGAAACTGGTCGCCCGCAAGGACTGATCCCCCCGGAACCCGGACCGGCAAGGGTCATCCGCAACGATTGCCCGCCGCACCTGACCCTCAACAGCGGGATAACTGACCATGAGATCATCCATCGCGCAC
>CAXBNO010000346.1:0-4318 GCA_963976775.1 uncultured Kordiimonadales bacterium | reverse complement strand
CCCGCCGATGTGGTCGTAGTGCAGATGGGTGACGATGACATCTTCGACGTCGTGACTCTCGATACCGATCAGGGCCAGTCCCTCCCGCACCGTGCGGACCAGGCGGCGGTTGCGCCGCTCCGCATCCAGCACGTCGAAACCGGTATCGACCACCCAGACCTTGCCCTCACGCACCAGCGCCCAGATGAAGTAGTCCATGTCCATCGGCGCATCATGCGGGTCGCCTCCGATGAAGTGATCACCGCGTCGCGCCTCCCGCTCCGCATACTTGATGGCATAGACCTCGAACGGTGCCGGCTCGGTCATCGGATTCTCCCCTCGGTCTTCAGTCCCCATTTTCGCAACCCTCATCGTCACCAGACGCCCGGCCCTTGCAAGCCCTTTGACCTTCCCCTATCGCTGAGCCAACCTGAATTCCCCTGAGGAGGATGTGACAGCATGGGCGCTCTCGACGGTCTTCGGATCATTGACCTGACGCGGGTCCTGGGCGGGCCGTACTGCGCCCAGATCCTGGCCGATCATGGTGCCGATGTGGTCAAGCTGGAACCGCCGCAGGGCGATGAGGTCCGCGACTGGGGTCCGCCGTTCCAGGACGGGCTTTCGGCCTATTTCTCCGGCGTCAACCGCAACAAGCGCAGTCTCGGTCTCGACCTGGCGCAGGCTGAAGGCCGCGAAGTGCTGATGACGCTGCTGGAAGGCGCCGATGTGCTGATGGAGAACTTCAAGCCCGGCACGCTGGAGAAATGGGGCATCGGGTACGACGACGTGCTGTCGAAACGCTTCCCGAAGCTGGTGCACTGCCGCATCTCCGGCTTCGGGGGCGATGGCCCGTTCGGCGGCCTGCCCGGATATGATGCCGCGATCCAGGCCTGGACCGGCCTGATCTCGGTCAATGGCTCGCCCGACAGTGGCGCGATCCGCCTGGGCATTCCCCTCGTGGACCTCGGCACCGGGCTCTATTCCGCCATCGGCATCCTCGCGGCATTGCAGGAACGCGCCCGCTCCGGCAAGGGCCAGTATGTCGATGTCAGCCTGTTCGACTGCGGTGTCGCGATGCAGCATCCGCACGCCCCGAACTTCTTCCAGTCCGGTAACGCGCCGAAGCTGACCGGCAACGCGCATCCCAATATCTATCCCTACGACCTGTTCGCGACGAAGGGCGCGGACCTGTTCCTGGCGGTGGGCAACGACCGCCAGTTCCAGCGCCTGATGGAGATCCTGGGCCGCCCCGAAGTCGCAAGGGATGTGCGGTTCCTGCACAATCCCGACCGCAGCGTGAACCGGGTCGCACTGGACGCGATCCTTGAGCCGCTGTGCGCCGAATGGGATGGGCTGGAACTGGCGACGAAGCTGCTTTCCAGCGGTGTACCCGCAGGCGCGGCTCTGACGGTGCCCGACGTTGCACAGCATCCGCATACGCTGGCGCGGGAGATGGTGGTGTCGAAGGGCAATTACCGTGGCACCGGCATTCCTGTAAAACTGTCGCGCACACCGGGTTCTGTTCGCTCGACACCACCCGACTTCGGCGTGGACGGACGCGCCATCCTGCGGGAGGCGGGCCTGGACGAGGACGCGATCGAGAAGCTTTACGCCGCCGGAATCACACTGGAAGAGCGGCGGACCTGAAACCCGACGGGGGAGACACGATGGACAAGGATCTGTTCGAGACCGGGCTTGGCATCCGGAAATCGGTGGTGGGTGCGGAGTATGTCGACCGCGCCATGGCCGCCGCCGATGCCTTCAACCAGGATTTCCAGAACATGGTGACGGAATACTGCTGGGGGGGCGCCTGGGGCCGCGAGGGGCTGAGCCGACGGGACCGCAGCCTGCTCAACCTCGCCATGCTGTCGGCGCTGAACCGGCCGCAGGAATTCAAGCTGCATTTCAAGGGCGCGCTGAAGAACGGCGCGAGCCTGGTGGAGATCCGCGAGGTGCTGCTGCAGGTCGCGGTCTATTGCGGCATCCCGGCGGGGGTGGAAGCCTTCCGGCTGGCCCGGCAGGGGATGGAGGAAGAAGGCATCGACCCGGACGAGGAGATGAAATCCGAATGACCGACCAGAAGCCGATGACCGTGCCCGGAATCAAGGCCCGGAAAGGCGGCACACCGATTGTCTCGCTGACCGCCTATGACTATCCGACGGCCAGTGCCATCGACGACCTTGTCGACTTCATGCTTGTGGGCGACAGCCTCGGCATGGTGGTTCACGGACTGCCGACAACGCAGGGCGTCACCATGGACATGATGATCATGCATGGCCAGGCCGTGATGCGGGGCGCACGCCGGGCGCTGGTGGTAGTGGACATGCCTTTCGGATCCTTCGAGGAAAGTCCGGAGATGGCATGCCGCAACGCGGTGCGCCTGATGAAGGAAACCGGCTGCTCCGCCGTGAAGCTGGAGGGCGGGCAGGAAATGGCCGGGACCATCCGGTTCCTCACAGAGCGCGGGATACCCGTGCTGGCCCATGTCGGCCTGATGCCGCAGAAGGTGGCGATGATGGGCGGGTTCCGCACGCAGGGCCGCAAGTCGGAAATGGCGCTGAAGGTGATGGCAGATGCGCAGGCCGTCACTGATGCCGGTGCCTTCGCCATGGTGATCGAGGGGACGGTGGAACCGCTGGCGCGGGAGATCACGGAGACCGTGGCCATTCCCACCATCGGCATCGGTGCCTCACCGGCCTGCGACGGCCAGATTCTGGTGGTGAACGACCTGATCGGGCTGGCCAGTGACTACATGCCGAAGTTCGTCAAGCGCTATGCCGAAGCCTCCGACACCATCCGCACTGCTGTCAGCGCCTACGCCGACGAAGTCCGCGCCCGCACCTTCCCCGGACCCGAACACTGTTTCGGCATGCCAAAGGCCGGGTGACCCGTCATCGGGAGACCGGCGCGTAGGGTGTCGGGTCGATGATCGGGCGCTGGCCGTCGATCAGGTCGGCGAGCAGGTCGGCGGAACCGGCGGCCATGGTCCAGCCCAGGGAGCCGTGACCTGTGTTGAGATAGAGACCTTCCATGTCGCTCGCCCCGATCAGCGGAATGCCGCTGGGCGTCATGGGCCGCAGGCCGGACCAGACAGTGGCGCGGCTGCGGTCACCTGCTTCCGGGAACAGGCCGAACAGGTCGTCAAGGACGTTGCCGGCCCTGAGCGGGTCAATGGTCCGTTCGTGCCCGACGATGTCCGCCTTGCCCGCGACCCGCAGATTGTCGCCAAGCCGACTGACCACGAAGCGGTTGTCCTGATCGGTGATGCTGACCCGTGGTGCACGATTGGAGCCTGCCACCGGCACGGTGGCCGAATATCCCTTCACCGGGTAGATCGGCAGGGCCACGCCGAGACGGCGCATCAGATCCACTGATGCCAGACCCAGCGCCACCACCACCCGGTCGGCGCGGATCTCGTCCCGATCCGTCTCGACCCCCGTGACTTGATCGCAGAACGAACTGATCGACCTGACACGCTCACCATAGCGGAAGCGGACGCCCTCATCTGCTGCCACACGCGCCAGTTCGATGGCGAACCGGTGCGCATCGCCCGTTTCATCAGTGGGTGCCAGAATGCCAGCCCCGACACGCCCGCTGGCCACGGCATCGGCCAGCGCCGGTTCCAGTGCGGCGCATCCGTCCGGGTCGAGTACCTGCAATGGCACACCATGGTCTTTCATGACATGGCCGATATGGGCCAGTTCTGCCTGCGCCTTCTCCGGTCTGTCGTAGACGCGCAGGATGCCGCGCTGTTCGCGGTGGTAGTTCAGGTCGTGGCTCGCGTTCAGTGCCAGCAGACAGTGGCGACTGTGCTCCGCCAGCCGAACCATTGCCGACGCATTCGCCTGCCAGCGACCGTCGGTACAGTTCCGCACGAACCGCACCAGCCAGGCCCATTGCTGCGGGTCGGCCCGCAGGTTCAGCCGGAACGGCGCATTGGCACTTGCCATCCAGCGCAATGCGAGGCGCAGCGATCCCGGCGAAGCCCAGGGCACGGCCTCCGACGGGCTGATCTGCGCACCATTGGCAAAGCTGGTCCCGTTCGCCGGTCCCGCCTCCGCATCGACCACCGTCACCTGATGGCCACGCCCTGCCAGGGCATGGGCCGTCGTCACACCGATGATTCCCGCGCCGAGCACGACGATCCGCAAGGCCTCGCCTCCTGTCACCTGTGACCGGGTTCCGCGACGGCTTGCCGGGGCTCCCCGTCTGGTCCAACATCCGCCGCATGAAAGTCATATACAGTCCGAAACAGGAACTGCACGCGCCGGAGTCATTCATCTCCAGCGGACGTGTCCTCCCCAGTCCCGAATGTCCAGAACGGGCCGACCGGCTTTTT
>CAXBNO010000345.1:0-4334 GCA_963976775.1 uncultured Kordiimonadales bacterium | reverse complement strand
ACCCTGCGCGACGCCATGACGACGAAGCGTGGCGGACTGAAGGTGATCATCGCCGATGGTGAATGCCAGCTTGCCCGACAGCGCCGCATCAAGCCGGAAGTCAGTGCGAAGGTGAAGGCCGGGAACAGGGTCGTTCGCACCCGCTTCGGTGTCGATGAGGATGTCTGCACGGGCGACCATAGCTGCATTCGCCTCTCCGGCTGTCCCTCGCTCTCCGTGAAGCCGACCAGTGATCCGCTGCGCGATGATCCGGTGGCGCATGTGAACAATGACTGCGTTGGCTGCGGCCTGTGCGGAGAGGTCAGCCATGCCGCCGTGCTCTGCCCGTCGTTCTTCAAGGCTGACATCGTGCGCAATCCCGGACGTCTCGACCGCTGGCGGCAGCGTCTGCGTGATCGTGTGATCGGCCGTCTTTCCCGCGGCTCCGGCGCGCCCCGGCAGGAGAATGCCGTGTGAGCGAGAGCCGGACGACGACGGTCCTGATCGCGGCACTGGGCGGAGAAGGCGGCGGCGTGCTCGCGGGTTGGCTGGTGGATGCAGCCGGTCGTGCGGGGCAGTGGGTGCAGCAGACATCCATACCAGGTGTCGCCCAGCGCACCGGGGCCACGACCTATTACATCGAGATCATGGAACGCGCCGAAGGTGACGACAGGCAGCCGGTGATGGGGCTGACCGCCAGCCCCGGCAATGTCGATGTCATGGTTGCCTCCGAATTGCTGGAGGCCGGTCGGGCGCTGGAGAACGGCTTTGTCACGCCGGATCGCACGACGCTGATCGCATCAACGCACCGCATCTATGCCATTGCCGAGAAGTCCGCGATGGGGGACGGGCGCTATGATGGCGAACGTGTCCGCCGTGCGGCGGAGCAGATGGCGGCACGGCAGGTCCTGTTCGACATGCGGGCAGAGGCGGAACGCGCGAACACCGTGATCAATGCCGTGCTGTTCGGTGCCATGGCCGGGGCCAATGTGCTGCCGCTGCCACGGGAAGCGTTCGAGGCTGCGATCAGGACCGGCGGCATTGCGGTGGAGGCCAATCTCGCAGGCTTTGATTTGGGGTTTCGCCTGGCGCAGGGGGAACGCCCCTCCGGGACGGAGGACGCGAAGGCTCTGTCCGATGATGACGGGCTGGGCGACCGGACCCTGACCGACCGCATCAACCGCAACCTGCCGGGAATGCTGCAGGAACTGGCGCGGGAGGGTGCGCGGCGGCTGATCGACTATCAGGGCGTCGGCTATGCCCGTTTCTATCTCGACCGGCTGGAACCGATGGTGAAGTCGGATGCCGCGCGCGGTGGCACGTCGCGGTCCTATGCGGTCAGCCGGGAAGTGACGCGGCGTCTGGCTGTCTGGATGGCGTTCGAGGATCTGATCCGTGTCGCCGACCTGAAGATCCGCCCCGAACGGGTGGCGCGGGTCCGCGCGGAGGTCAGGGCCGCCGCTGATGAACCCGTCATGATCACGGAGTTCCTGAAGCCGGGGGTGGACGAGGTGGCGTCGCTGCTGCCCCCCACCCTCGGGCGCTGGGCCATCGGGCTGGCGGATCGGGCCGGTGTGCGATACCGGCTGAACGTCGGCATGCATGTCTCCTCGACCCGCATCAGGGGCTTTCTGCCCATGTGGCTGCTGTCACGGCTGAAGGGCTGGCGACCGAGGACACTGCGCTATGTCGAGGAGCAGGAACGCATCGACCGCTGGCTCGCCGTGATCAGGGACGCGCTGGAGGCCGATTATGATCTGGCGCGGGAGATCGTGGTCGCGGGCAAGGTCGTGCGCGGCTACTCCGACACCCATCGGCGCGGCATCCGCAACTTTCACCTGCTGATGGATGCGGTGCCCGCCTGCAAGGCCGCCCGCCCGCCCGCCAGGGCCTTCCGGACCCTGCTCGACGCCGCCCTCAGCGATCCGGAGGGTGATGCCCTGGACAGGGCGTTGGCGACGCTGCGCGGAGAGAAGGCGACAGCCTGAAGGGGCGACCAGTCTCCGACGTCCGTGCGGCACTGCTGGGCCGCCGGATCAAGTCCAGCGGCGGCGTCTTTCTTTTTTTGGGGGGCCAATGTCTCCTGCGTCTCCACACCATCCCACGTCTCACCCGGGCTTGATCCGGGTGTCCCGTCTCCCACGTCGGTGCGGCACTGCTGGGCCGCCGGATCAAGTCCGGCGGCGACGTCTGTTCGTTTGGGGGACGGCAGTGTCTCCTGCGTCTCCTCACAACACCACGTCTCACCCGGGCTTGACCCGGGTGTCCAGTCTCCCACGTCGGTGCGGCACCCCTGGGCCGCCGGATCAAGTCCGGCGGCGGTGTCGGTTTGTGTGGCGCGTGTCAGCAACCGTCCGCTGTCATCCACCACGATGCTCGCGGACTTGATCCGCGAGCCCAGCCACGTACGTCTGAGCGCCGCATGCAGGTTACAGGATCACATGCTCCTTCGTGATGACGAAGTCGAGCCGGTCACCGTCAATGAAATTGGGCTCGTCGGCGATGGTTGCCTTGTAGGCGGCGCTTTCGGGTGAGGTGCGCATGTCGGCCATCGAATTGAACCAGACCATGGCGAAGCCGTCGCAGTCCGGTTCACGTCCGCCCATGTAGGCACTCAGCCGGGCGTGGTTCTGGATGTAGCGGCGCACGTTGGGAATGCTCGCGCCCAGCGGGCCGTGGGTGTTCCGCCAGTGATCCTGGAACCGGTCGACCGACAGCCGTTTCAGCCGGTGCAGGATCTCGACGATCTTGAAACCGTCGCTGGCCACCGGCTCGTCCTTCATCACGTGCTCCTCCACCAGCAGCAGGCTCATGGGGGAGCGGTCGACGAACATCTCCTCATCCGCGATCAGTTCCGGCCAGACCGCGCTGGTGATGTTGCGCTTCATGGTCTCGGTGTCCGGCCACCAGGTCTCCGCGATGCCGTCAACGGGCAGGTCACGTTTCGCATAGCCCTGCGGCAATGGATGGTTCTGGATGTAGCGTTGCAGGCCTTCCAGCTTCAGCACCGCCTTCGGGTGCTCGTGCAGCCAGTAGTCCTGGAACTCATCGACCGGCATGCCCTTGCGGCGCCGGAATGTCAGTACGGATTTGATCATCGCTCCCTCCCCGGAGTTGATGTCATCTTCGTGACAGACGCCCCCTGCCGCAAGAGTGAAGCTGCCGTTGCGGCAATCCGACAGGCGCAAGCGCGTGACCGTGTTCTCGCCGCACCTCGTATTGCGCGGGAAAGGGGCGTAGTCTGATCGCCTGGTGGAGGAGTGAATATCATGCGTATCGAAAGCATCCGGGCCCGGGCCGTGAACGTGCCCATGAACAACCCGCTGGTGACCGGCGGCGGTTCAGTGACCACGGCACCGCTGATCCTGATCGATCTGGAAACGGACAAGGGGGTCGTGGGGCGGAGTTACATCTTCGCGGTCTCGCCCATGCTGTCACCGGCGCTGGTCTCCCTGGTGCAGAAGCTGGGGGAGGATCTGACAGGCGTCGATCTGCGCCCGCGCACGGTGCACCAGACCATGTGCCGCCGTCTGCGTCTCGCAGGGGTTGATGGCCTGCTGGGCTGGGTCGTTGCCGGGATCGACATGGCCGTGTGGGATGCCCATGCACGCTGGCTGGAGGAGCCGCTGTACCGGGTGCTGGGCGGCGCATCGCAGCCCATCTCCGCATACAACTCCAACGGGCTTGGCCTGGTCGGGCCGGAGAAGGCGGGACCGGAAGCGGCGGAACTCGCCGAAGGCTTCGGCGCGGTGAAGGTGCGTCTCGGTTATGAGGATATCGAGACAGATGTCCTCACCATCGCCGCTGTGATGGACGCGGTGCCGGAGGGGATGCCGGTCATGTGCGACTACAACCAGTCGCTCAACCGGGCGCAGGCGAAGGTGCGTTTCGCGGCCATCGACGACATGGGACTGGAATGGATCGAGGAGCCGCTGACGGCGGAGGATGTGGGCGGATACGCCGACCTGCGCCAGTGGTCCAGCACACCGGTCCAGCTGGGGGAGAATGCCCGCAGTCCGATGGATATTGCGCGCCTGATCCGGGAGGGCGCGGGCGATCTGCTGATGCCGGATGTGGCGAAGATCGGTGGTGTCACCAACTGGCTGCGGGCCGCGGAACTCTGTGCCGCCGCCGAGGTGCCGATTTCCAGTCACCTGTTCCCGGAGTTCAGCGTCCACATGCTGGCCACCAGCCCGACCGCGCACTGGCTGGAATTCGTCGACTGGGCCGCCCCCGTGATCCGCGAACCGCTGGAGGTTGTGGATGGCTATGCGTTGCCGCCAGATCGGCCCGGCGCCGGTATCGACTGGAACGAGGAGGCGACCGGCTACGTTCCCGCCGCCGCCGCCAGCTGG
>CAXBNO010000344.1:0-4342 GCA_963976775.1 uncultured Kordiimonadales bacterium | reverse complement strand
CTGGCACATGTACGACACCGTCAAGGGGTCGGACTGGCTGGGTGACCAGGACGCCATCGAGTACATGGTGCGTGACGCCGTCAATGCGGTGCTGGAGCTGGAGCACTTCGGTGTGCCCTTCAGCCGTACCGAGGAAGGCCGCATCTATCAGCGTGCCTTCGGCGGCATGACCACGGAGTTCGGTGAGGGGGCAGCCGCGCAGCGGACCTGTGCCGCCGCCGACCGTACCGGGCACGCCATGCTGCACACGCTCTATGGCCAGTCGCTGAAGAACGACACGCATTTCTTCATCGAGTATTTCGCCATCGACCTGATCATGGATGAGGAAGGTGCCTGCACCGGCGTGCTCTGCTGGGACCTGTCCGATGGCTCCCTGCACCTGTTCCGGGCGCAGATGGTCATCCTGGCCACCGGCGGCTATGGCCGCGCCTACTTCTCCTGCACCTCGGCCCATACCTGCACCGGCGACGGTGGCGGCATGGTGCTGCGCGCGGGCCTGCCGCTGCAGGATCTGGAGTTCGTGCAGTTCCACCCCACCGGCATCTATGGTGCGGGCTGCCTGATCACCGAAGGCGTGCGTGGCGAAGGCGGCTACCTGGTCAATTCGGAGGGTGAACGCTTCATGGAGCGCTATGCCCCTTCCGCCAAGGACCTGGCCAGCCGGGACGTCGTTTCCCGCGCCATGACCATGGAGATCCGGGAAGGTCGTGGCGTCGGCAAGGACGCCGACCACATCTTCCTGCACCTGGATCACCTGGACAACGACATCATCGCCGAACGCCTGCCGGGCATTTCGGAATCGGCACATATCTTCGCCGGTGTCGATGTGAACAAGGAACCGATCCCCGTGCTGCCGACCGTGCACTACAACATGGCTGGGCTCCAACTCCCTGATCGACCTGGTGGTGTTCGGGCGGGCCTGTGCCAAGCGCTGTTCGGAGATCCTGGAGCCCGGTGCACAGCACAAGGACACCAACAAGGAATCGCTCAACAAGGCGCTGGACCGCTTCGACAGGATGCGCAACGCCAAGGGCGACATGCCGACGTCCCGCATCCGCAACAACATGCAGCGGGTGATGCAGAACAACTGCGCCGTCTTCCGCACCTCCGAGGTGCTGGCGGAGGGCAAGGGGCTGATCGACGAGGTCTATACCCAGATGCCGTCGATCAGTGTTCAGGACCGCAGCCTGGTCTGGAACTCGGACCTGGTGGAGGCGCTGGAACTCGACAACCTGATCCGTCAGGCGGTCGTGACCATGCATTCCGCCGAGAACCGCAAGGAGAGCCGCGGCGCCCACGCGCACGAGGACTTCTCCGACCGCGACGACGAGAACTGGATGAAGCATACGCTGAGCTGGTTCGATGAGGACGGCAAGGTCACCATCGACTACCGCCCGGTGCACACCTACACCCTCTCCAACGAGATGGAGTACGTGAAGCCGAAGGCGCGCGTTTACTGATCGAGCACCGGAATTCCCGGGCCGGACAGTTTCTCCGGCCCCGGATTGGGGGACACGACATGGTCGAATTCAATCTACCGGCTAATTCCCGGATCAAGTCCAACGGCAAGACCTGGCCGAAGGTCGGGGATGGCAGCAACACGAAGAAGTTCAGGATCTACCGCTATGATCCGGACTCGGGCGAGAATCCGCGGGTCGACACCTACGAGGTCGATCTCGACGACTGCGGCCCGATGATCCTGGACGCACTGATCCGCATCAAGGACGAGGTCGATCCGACCCTGACCTTCCGCCGCTCCTGTCGGGAGGGTATCTGCGGGTCCTGTGCCATGAACATCGACGGCACCAACACCCTGGCCTGCACCAAGGGCATTCAGGACGTGAAGGGAGATGTGAAGATCTATCCCTTGCCGCATCTGGAGGTGATCAAGGATCTGGTCGGCGACCTGACCCACTTCTATGCCCAGTATGCCTCCATCGAACCCTGGATGCAGACCAAGACGCCGGCCCCGCCGGATCGGGAGCGGCTGCAGGATCGCGGTGATCGCGTGAAGATCGACGGGTTGTACGAGTGCATCCTGTGCGCCTGCTGCTCCACCTCCTGCCCCAGCTACTGGTGGAACGGCGACCGCTATCTCGGCCCCGCCGTGCTGCTGCAGGCCTATCGCTGGGTCATCGACAGCCGCGACGAGGCAACGGGCGACCGGCTCGACAAGCTGGAAGATCCGTTCAAGCTCTATCGCTGCCACACCATCATGAACTGCGCCAAGACCTGTCCGAAGGGCCTCAATCCGGGCCGGGCAATCGCGGAACTGAAGAAGATGATGGTGGAGCGCAAGCTCTGACCTGAAGCCTGATCAATCGCGGCAGCCGGGACGGGGCGGCGTCTCCGGAGACGTTTCGGGCGCGCCCGGTCGGACCGTCCTGGCGGTTGACCGGGTTGTGCTGCTGCGGTACCGGTCCCGCCTGGCAGCCGTCCGGTCGGCGCGTACCGGGTTCCGGGAGTATCGGGTACCATGATCCTGCCTTCACTTGCGATCTGCGTCGGCCTGCTGCTGCTGCTCTGGAGTGCGGACAGGTTTGTCGAGGGTGCCGCTGCCATAGCCGCCCACTACGCGATATCCCCGCTGCTGATCGGCATGATCATCATCGGTTTCGGCACCTCTGCACCGGAGATGATGGTCTCGGCGCTTTCTGCCGCCGGAGGCAATCCGGGGCTGGCGTTCGGCAACGCTTACGGTTCCAACATCGCGAACATCGGCCTGATCCTGGGCGTTACGGCGATGATCTGCCCGATTGCGGCACAATCCGTGGTGGTCAGGAAGGAAATCCCGATCCTTCTCGGCGTGACGGGTCTCTCAACCGCGATCCTGGTTGATGGTGACCTGACACGGCTTGACGCCGTGATCCTTCTCGGCGCCTTCGCGATGCTGATGGGCTGGACCATCTTCGAGGCGTCGCGCAACCGTGATGATGCGCTGGGTCAGGAAGTTGGCGAGACACTGGGGGAGAAGGGCACGCATCTGAAGCGGGCATTGGTGTGGGTTGTCGTCGGGCTCCTCCTGCTGATCGCAAGTTCCCGCGTCCTCGTCTGGGGGGCGGTGGAGATCGCGGTCGGTCTCGGCGTGTCGGATCTCGTGATCGGGCTGACGATTGTCGCGGTGGGAACCTCGCTTCCCGAGCTCGCGGCCTCTCTTTCAGCAGCACGGAAAGGCAAGCCGGATCTGGCCCTGGGGAATATTCTGGGCTCGAACCTGTTCAATACACTTGTCGTGGTGGGTATCGTCGGCATGATCGGCTCGACCCCGGTACCGCAGGAGATAGTGAACCGCGACCTGCCCGTCGTCGGCCTGATGACCCTTGGTCTGCTGATCGTCTGCTACGGACGCCGGGGGCGGGGTATCGTCAACCGGTTCGAGGGAGCGGTGCTGTTGTCGGCCTTCGTCGGCTATACCGTCTGGCTGGTTGCGGGTTCGTCCTGACAGACCCGCTGCCCTGCAGCCGGGAGCCTGACACCTGACCGTTCGGACAGGTACAGTTCTGCTTTCCGCTGCATCAGGATGGGGCTGACGGAGGGAACCGGATGACGGAACAGGGACCGGATCTGGAGTTCGAGCGCCAGATGGCCGACGCCATCTCGCTGGATGATCTGGGCGATGCGCTGGAATATCGCGTGCGGGCCATGGGTTACGCGGGCTTTGTCTATTACACCCATCGGCGGATGCCGCTGGAGGAAGTCGCGGCGGGGGAGGCCTTCGTGCTGTCCCGCGGCCCGGCGTTCCTGAAGGCGTTCGAGGCGATCTACTACAGCCGCCGCATGTTCCGCTTCGACCCGATGCTGCAACTGGTGTCGGAACGCCACGCCCCCTTCACCACCCTGGCCGAGCGGTCACAGATGGCACTGACCCGGCGGCAGCGCTGGATCTGGGCGCTGGAGAAGCGGTTCGGCATCAGGTACGACCTGTTCATCCCCATGAACACGCCGCTCAGGACCCAGGCGCTCTACCTGTTCATGCTGGGCGATCCGGCAGGGGCGGCGGAGACCATCGCAGCGACCACCAACGAGTTGCACCGGCTGGCGCTGCGCTTCACCGTCAGCATCGCCGACTATCTGGTCCTGGGCGGGGAGAACGAACTGGCGGACATGGTCTTCTCCCGCCGGGAACAGGAATGCATGCTCTGGATGGCCAAGGGCCGCAGCAATGCGGAGATCGGGGAGATCCTGGGGATCAGCGAGCGCACGGTGAAGTTCCACGTCGCCAACCTGATGAAGAAACTCAACGCCGCCAACCGCACCGAAGCCATCGCCATCGCCGCCCGCTCCGGCTGGCTGACGAACTGACTTCGCGGGAAGGGACAAAGGGCCACCGTGCACGACGATG
>CAXBNO010000343.1:0-4344 GCA_963976775.1 uncultured Kordiimonadales bacterium | reverse complement strand
GTCCGGCATAGGCCAGCCAGAGGGAAAGCACCGTCACGACCACGGCGGCGAGGGCGGCAAGCTCCAGCGAGTTCAGCAGCGCGGATGCCAGGTCCCCTGTGAACAGGGCATCCATGCGGTACCAGGAAGACCCGACCAGCAGGCCGAAGGGCAGCAGGAAGCCCAGCACGACGGGCAGGGCGCAGAGCAGGGTGGCGGACCAGGCTGCGGCACCACGCAACAGTGCGCGCGCCTGTGCGGGGCGGGTTGACCGGGCATCGGTAAAGCGGCGATCGGCCCGCGCCCTGCGTTCCGCCAGCAGCAGGATCGCGACCGCCGCCACCAGCATCAGCGCGAGGCCGGAGGCACCCTCCAGGCTGCCCATGTTGATCCAGACGTGGAAGATCCCGGTCGAGAACACGGGCACGGCGAAGTAATCGACGGTGCCGTACTCGTTCAGTGTCTCCATCAGCGCCAGCGCGACGCCGACGACGATGGCGGGCCTCGCCATGGGCAGGGCCACGCGCCAGAATGCGGCACTGGCCGACAGTCCCTGCATGCGTGCGGCCTCCACGGCGGCGCGGGACTGGGCCAGGAACGCGGTACGGGTCAGCAGATAGACATATGGATACAGCACCAGGGTGATGATGATGATGGCGCCGGGCAGGCTTCTGATTTCCGGAAAGCCGTAGTCGGCGGCATTGCGCCAGCCGAACAGGTCGCGCAGCACGCTCTGGACCGGACCGGCATAGTCCAGCAGGTCCGTATAGACAAAGGCGACGATGTAGGATGGTGCCGCCAGGGGCATCATCAGGGCCCACTCCAGCGTCCGGCGCAGCGGGAAGTCATGTGCCGCGACCAGCCAGGCTGCGCCGACACCGATCAGGGTCACGCCGGTTCCGACGCCCAGGGCCAGCAGGCTGGTTGTGATGGTGTAGTTGCCCAGTACCGTTCGGGTCAGATGTGGCCATATCCCGGGCTCCACCGACAGCGCGAACCAGACAAGTGCGCCGATCGGTAACGCAACAAGCCCCGTCGCGAGTATCGCGACGAGGCTTATTACGAGATAGCTCCTGTCATGTCCGCGACGAACGGGCGTCGGCGGCGCAACCGCAAGTGTCATGCGGTCACGATGGCAGATACCGCATCAGCTGGAAAGACCGGCGCGGTCCACCATCTGGGCGGCGGCACGGCGCTGGGCCGCCACGTCGGCCAGGCTGACCGGATCTTCCTTGAACTCACCGAAGACGGCGATGACCGGCGCGGTTGAAACACCAGCCACGACCGGGAACTCGAAGTTCTGGGCGGCATAGATTTCCTGGGCACGCGGGCCGGTCAGATACTCGATCAGCCTGATGCCGTTCTCCGGGTGCCTGGCATGCTTGGTGACGCCTGCACCGGTGATGTTCATGTGCGCGCCGCGACCCCCCTGGTTCGGGAACACGGGACGCACGGCCTCTGCAGCCGGGCGCTGCTCCGGATCCGAAAGCATGATGCCGTAGTAGTAGGTGTTGCCGATGGCGATATCGCACTCGCCCTGGGCGACGGCCTTGATCTGAGCACGGTCATTGCCCTGCGGCTTGCGCGCCAGGTTGGCCTTCACACCATCCAGCCAGGTCTCCGTCCAGGCTTCGCCATGCGACGCAATCATGGAGGAGATCAGGTCGATCATGTAGGGGTGCGTGAACTGGCGGGCGCAGATCCTGCCCTTCCATTCGGCGTCGGCCAGGCCTTCGTAGGTCAGGCCACGATCAGCGGCTACGCGCTCACGGCTGGCGTAGAGCACGCGGCCACGCTTGGTGATCGCGAACCAGCGGTTCTCTGGGTCCTGGAAATTCGCCGGCACAGCGGCCTCCAGCTTGGGCGAGGTCACTGACCGAAGCACATCAGCATCGACGAGGTCGGCGAGGCGACCGGCGTTGGCGGTGATCACGACATCGGCTGGCGTGTTCCGGCCTTCGGCAACCAGACGCTCCAGCAGGCCCTTGTTGGCGTAGACCATGTTTACCGCAATGCCGGTATCGGCGGTGAAGGCGTCGATCAGCGGCTGCATCAGGTGTGGCTGGCGGTAGGAGTAGAGATTGACCTCTTCCGCAGCCTGCGCGGCACCGACGGTCAGACCGCAAAGCAGGGCGGCACCGGTTGCGAGGCGCGTGATGGATCCAGAGACTGACATGGCAGGCGAGTTCCTTTTTCAGAATGAGTTGCAAGATCAATAACAGCGAAAATTCTCGACTGCAACATTATTGATAATCATTTGCAGTACGGTCCCTCGTGTGGTTTCCGGTGACCCGCGATCAGCGCGGATGTCCATGCGTCTGTTTTGGATTGCCGCCGGGGCTGGACTGCGTAAGCTCCCGCGCATGACTATTGCCTCACCTCCCGTCGAAGACAACGCGGCATCGCGTTCCTTCAGTCTCATGATCTTCGTGCTGCTGATTCTGGTCTGGGGCCTGCTCTGGCCCTTCATGAAGATCGCCGTGGCGGAGATGTCGGTTCTCAGCTTCCGTGCCATCAGTTCGGTACTGGCCGCGATCACCATGCTGATCGTCACGCGGATCGCCGGTCACAGCCTGCGCGTCCCCCGTGACCACTGGGTGCCACTGATCATTGCCGGACTGTTCAATGTCGGGGCCTGGCTGTACCTGTCGGCGGTCGGTGTCACAATGATCGAGGCCGGACGCGCCTCCCTGATCGCCTATACCATGCCGGTCTGGGCCTTTCTGATGGGCATTCCACTGCTGGGGGAGAAGGTCACGCGCTGGCGCATTCTCGGTCTTGTCCTGGCGATGGCAGGACTGGCAGTGCTGATGGGGGATGAGGCCAAGCGACTGGGGGAGGCGCCCTTTGGCGCCCTGGTCATGGTGGCGGCATCGCTCTGCTTTGCCTTCGGAACGGTCTGGCAGAAATACAATACCTGGCGCGTGCCGCATCTGACGGTGATGAGCTGGCAGATGGTGGTGGGCGCGGCACCGATCACGCTGCTGGCCATCCCCGACCTGCTGGTCCTGCAACCGGTTTCCTGGCAGGCGACAGCGGCAACGCTCTATGCCGGTCTGATCGCCCAGGTCTTCGGTGTGGCTGCCTATCTGTGGCTGGTGAAACGCTTGCCGGTGAAGACGGCGTCGCTGTCTGTCATGCTGGTGCCGCTGGTCGGGCTCGGCTCCTCGGCAATCCTGCTGGGTGAATCGCTCGGGCTGCCGGAGCTGCTGGTGACCGGCCTGATCCTGGGGGCCATTGCAACGGTTTTTCCAAAGGATTTGCCGAGAACAAGATAGGGGAGGTTCAGCAACATGACGGAAAAACGGGTGGATACCGTACGCCTGCAACGCATCTCGAAAGCCTATTGGGAGACGGGCGCGATGTATGCGGCCATTGATCTGGGTGTCTTCACGCAGATCGCGGCAGGCGCGAACACCATCGCGAAGCTGGGTGAGGCTGTCGGGATCGGCACGCTGAATGGCGAGCGGCTGCTGGATGCCCTGGCCGGCATGGAGCTGGTGACACGGGATGCGGACGGCACCTACAGCAATGCACCCGATGTTGCGCGTTTCCTGGTGGAGGGGGAACGCAGCTACGCGGGTCCCTGGATGACCTTCATGCGGGAAAGCTGGGGCGACTGGGGCAGGCTTTCGGAGATCCTGAAGGAGCAGAAGACCGAGCCGCTGGGCATGTACGACGATCTGACGGTGGAGAGTGCGCGCGACTATCACAAGGCGACCTATTCCATCGGCATGGGCGCGGCCCGCAAGTTCCATCGGGAAGTCGATCTGACCGGTCGCAAGCGCATCATGGATCTCGGCGGCGGCTCCGGTGCCTATTGCATCATCGCGGCCCGGACCTGGCCGGGGATCAGTGCGGTGGTGCTCGACCTGCCACCCGTCGTGACCGTGGCGCGGGAGTTCATCGCGGAGAATGGAGTCTCCGACCGGGTGACGGCGGAACCCTGCGACTTCACGCGGGGCCCGTTCCCGTCCGGCTGCGACGTCGCGATCCAGGCTTCGAACCTGCCGATCTATGACCGCGAGACCTGGACTCGGGTCGTGGCGCAGGTCTTCGAGGCGCTGGAACCGGGCGGCGAGTACCATCTGATCGGCGAGATGCTGGATGATGACCGCATGGGTCCGATCGCACCGGCGATGTGGGGGCTGTACGAGGCGATACCGCACTCGATCGGGCACGCCCACACGATTGCCGAGTGCGTCGGCTATCTGGAGAGCGCAGGCTTCGAGGGGATCAGCGCGACGGAGTTCATTCCGAAGACACTGACGCGGGTGACCGGGCGCAAGCCGGGCTGATCGCCGGAATGTTCAGTCCGGGACGGGTACCGGCTTCCTGAAGCGCATCCGCGAGATCAGACGCAAT
>CAXBNO010000342.1:0-4345 GCA_963976775.1 uncultured Kordiimonadales bacterium | reverse complement strand
CGAAACGGTCCCCCTGGTCGGTCACGTCATAGTCATGCCCGTCGCGGCGCGGCGCGATCAGCCGTGGTTCGGCGTTCGGGCTGTCAGTGGGGATGAAGCGGACTTCCGTGGTTTCGGACGCATGCGAGACCAGGTAGAGAAAGCGCTGGCTCTCCCCGTCGTCGAGGCCCAGGAAATAGCCGCTGTCCGGCTCGTGATAGACCAGCCGGTCATTGGCCGGGTCGTCGCCGATCCGATGGCAGAAGGCCCGGTCCGGACGCAGATCGTCGTTCAACAGGGTATAGAAGTAGTGCGTGCTGTCGGCGGCCCAGATGACCTCCCCGCTGGTGCCGGTCGGCCCGGTCTCGATGATCTCGCCGGATGCCAGGTCACGGACGTCGATGCCGAAGAGCTCGGACCCCCGCGTGTCGCACGAGACCGCGAGCAGCCTGTGATCGGGGGAATGCCGCAGCGCGCCCAGCCTGAAGAAATCATGCCCCGCCGCCATCGCGTCCCCGTCCAGCAGCAGCTCGGTGTCGCCACCTTCGCGTGGGATGCGGCAGAACTGGGGGTGCTCGGCCCCGGGCAGATAGCGCGTGAAATAGGCGAAGGGACCGTCGGGTGCCGGGGGCGTGGAATCGTCCTGCTTCAGCCGCCCCTTCAGTTCCCCGAACAGTGTCTTGCGCAGGTCCGAGACATCCGCCAGCCGGGCGTCGGCATAGGCGTTCTCGGCCTCCAGATAGGCGCGGATATCGGCATCCAGCACGGCGGGATCGCGCATCACCTCGCGCCAGTTCTCGTCGCGCAGCCAGTACCACGGGTCATGGCGGGTAACGCCATGGGCAGTCAGGCTGTGCGGGCGCTGTTCGGCAACGGGAGGCTGGGCATCGGACACGCGGGAATCTCCACCGAGGGATCAGAACTGATCCTCCGATCGTTAGTGGGTTTCACGTCCAAGCGAAAGGGCCTGCGGCCTTCGGGAAAACCGGTCGGTCAGATGCGAACCAGCGGCTGCATCAGGCGCGGTACCCAGCCGGTGAACTCCAGCGGTGCATCGGTGGCGATGATGCAGATGCAGTCGGTATCGGCGTCGGAGACCGGCTGATGCGTCACTTCCGGATCAAGATCGGCCACATCGCCGGGCATGAAGCGCCCGATCTCGTCGGTGTAGGAACCGGAGACGATCATGGTCATCTCGTGCCCGCCATGGCTGTGCTGCGGCACGGCGCGACCAGGCGCGATCCGCAACAGGCGGATCATGGCCTCGCCCGTGCCGACACGGGCCTGACGAATGCCGGGACCGACCGGCCACCAGCGCAGGCTGTCCAGATCGGCAGGCAGCATGGCGCCCAGGGGTGATGGCAGATCGCGATTGCGCGTGCCCGCATCTGTCACTTCACTCACGTCTTCTGCCACATTCGCGTCGATCGCGGCCAGCGCACGATCCAGCGCCCCGGCATCCACCTCGACAGGCTCGACCGCACTCAGCAGCGCGCCGCCGATCGCCTCCGCCTCTGCGGTGCGGGCGCGGCAGGTCGGGCAGACCGCCAGATGGGTCGCGACGATGGCCGACAGTGCGGTGGGCAGGCCGCCGGAGGCATGGCTCAGCAGGGTCGCCTCGTTCGGGTGATGACGTATCATCATCTCTCATCTCCCAATGCAGAACGTATCTTCCGGAACGACAGTCTCAGGCGCGATTTCACCGTACCCAGGGGAAGGGAAAGCCGTTCCGCGATCTCCGAATGCGTCAGGCTGTCGAAGAACGACAGCCGCACGATTTCAACCTGTTCAGGCGGCAGGTGCTCCAGTGCCGCCCTGACCCGGACCTGGTCCTCTCTGGATTGGGTGAATTCCTCTCCCGACATGGGCGGGTCAGGCTGGAACATCGGATCTTCCGGATCCGGCTCGGGCCGACTGACCCGGCGCAGGATGTCGATGCGCTTGTTGCGCGCGATGGTGAATATCCAGGTGGATGCGCCGGCCCGCGCGGCGTCGAACTGCACAGCCTTGGTCCAGACCGTCACCATGGTCTCCTGCACGATCTCTTCCGCCAGCTCCTCGCTGGTGCCTGAACGCATTATGAAGCCCTTGATGCGCGGGGCGAAGTGACTGAACAGTTCCGCAAAGGCAGCGCGGCTGCGGTTCTCGGCAATGTCACCGATAAGCCGGTTCAGTTCCGGAATGGACGGCCCTGCGGTCTCGAACGACCCCGAACCCGGTACCTGTTTCAATGCTGCCCTCATGAAGCCGTTTACGCATGCGCTGTCGAAGCGGATCAGGTGCGATGCGGAAAAATTCCCGACATTGCCCTCCGGTGATCCACCGGAACAGTCTTCACGTAGCCTAGGGTGACGAACCGGGGTCCGGCAATCGGACAGCGGGACGCGGTAAACCGGCTCACGCCCTTGGGTAGGAAACACATGCATTCAGCCTTCAGTACCGGTCGCAATATCGCCATCATCGGATCCGGCATTTCCGGCATGTCCGCTGCCTGGCTGCTGTCCCAGCGGCACCGGGTCACGATCTATGACCGGGCGGAGCACATCGGCGGACATGCGAACACGGTCGAGGTGGATGCCGGTGACGGAACCATCGCCGTCGATACCGGTTTCATCGTCTTCAACGACCGGAACTATCCCAACCTGAATGCGCTGTTCGGTCATCTGGATGTGCCGGTGGCGAAGTCGGACATGTCCTTCGCCGTTTCCAGCGACAATGGCCGCTTCGAATATGGCGGCGCAGCGCCATCGATGCTGTTCGGGCAGCGCCGCAACCTGATCCGGCCGGACTTCTGGCGCATGCTGATCGACATCCGCCGCTTCTATGCGGAGGCAAAGGAGAGTTTCGCGGATACGCCGGAAACCATGACCCTGCGCGCGTACCTGGGCCAGCACCGGCTGGGCCATGCCTTCGTGCGTGATCACCTGCTGCCGATGACCGCGGCAATCTGGTCGACCCCCACCGAGCACATGCTGGACTATCCGGCGCAGAGCCTGCTGCGCTTCCTGGACAATCACGGGTTGCTCGGCCTGTCCAACCGTCCGCAATGGTCAACCGTGCAGGGCGGCAGCCGCGAGTACGTGAAGCGCCTGACGGCGGGCTTTCGGGACCGGATACGCCTCAACACGGCGGTGGAGGCGGTGACCCGGCTGCCGGACGGTGTCCGGATCGAGGATCGTCAGGGCGGTGTCGAGGAATTCGACGAGGTTGTCTTCGCCTGCCACGCCGATGAGGCGCTGGCGCTGATCAAGGACCCGGACGGGGCGGAGCAGCGCATGCTGCGCGCCTTCCGCTATCAGCGAAACGTGGCGATGCTGCACACCGACAGGGCGCTGATGCCGAAGCGCCGCCGGGTATGGGCAAGCTGGAACTATCTGACCCGCCAGGCCTCCGCCAATGATGAGGCACAGCAGCTTTGTGTCAGCTACTGGATGAACCGGCTGCAGCCATTGCCGACCCGGCACGACCTTTTCGTCACCCTGAATCCGGTCGAGCAACCGGCGGAGGGGACGATCCTGCGTTCTGTGCCCTATGATCACCCTGTCTTCGATGCGGCGACGGTGCGGATGCGCAGCCTGATCTGGAACATTCAGGGCCATCGCAACACCTGGTTCTGCGGCAGCTACCTGGGGGACGGGTTTCATGAGGATGGCATACAGGCCGGACTGGCAGTGGCCGAGGCGCTGGGCGGCGTCCGCAGACCGTGGAGCGTGGAGAATGAATCCGGCAGGCTCAGCCTGCCGCCGGGCTGGCCGGAACTGATGACCACCACACGGAAGGCCGCCTGATCGTGACCGGCACTGACCTGATACCGGCAGGCAGCATCTACGAGGGCCGCGTGGTCCACGTCCGGTACCGTCCGAAACGGCATCGGCTGAGTTACCGCGTCTTCTCGCTGGGGCTGGACGTGGACCGGCTGGATGAACTGGACGGGACGCTGAAACTGTTCGGGAACGGTCGTCGCGCCCTGCTGTCGTTCCGGCCCGGGGATCACGGACCGAAGGAGGGGACGACGGGCCTGCGCCCCTGGATCGAGGGGCTGCTGCACGAAATCGGTCAGCCGGCACCGGCGCGGATCGAGGTGCTGACCTATCCCCGACTGCTCGGCTATGTGTTCAACCCGCTGACCGTCTGGTTCTGTCGTGACGACGCCGACACGCTGCGCGCCATCGTCTATGAAGTCCACAATACCTTCGGCGACCGCCACGCCTATGCGATCCCCGTGCAGGGGGAGGATACGGGGCTGGTGATGCAGCAGGCGGAGAAGCGCTTCTTCGTCTCCCCCTTCATTGCCAATACCGGCAACTACCGCTTTCGTGTGCGCCCGCCGGGTCAGGATGTGGCGGTGGTGATCCGTCATGCCGAC
>CAXBNO010000341.1:0-4353 GCA_963976775.1 uncultured Kordiimonadales bacterium | reverse complement strand
CGCGCCTGCAACTTCTTTTTCGGTTTCCAGCAGGCTCACGCCGCTCGCGTCGGCCATCTGAAGCATGTCGGCTGCAGTCCGGCCCGAGACCGGATGCCGCCAGTGCGGTGCCACTTCCTGCAACGGTCGCAGCACGAACGCCCGATCAGCCATCCGCGGATGCGGCAGTTGCGGCATGCCATGGATACCGGTGGCACTGAGAACACTGGTGCCATGGGCCAGCAGGTCCAGGTCGATCCAGCGTGGTGCCCAGCGTTCCTGCCGCACGCGACCGAACGACCATTCGATCTCGTGCAGGATCTGCAGCAACCGCCCCGGCTCCTCCGCCGTCTCCAGCCGGGCGACACCGTTGACGTACCAGGGCTGCGGCGAGATGGACGGTGGGAACGGCGGCGTGACGTACCAGCGGGACCGCGCGGCAACGTGAACACCGCGCTCCGACAGGCGCTCCAGCGCTGCCTCCAGCGTGTTTTCCGGCGGTCCGTAGTCGGGGTGTGGCAGGTTACCGCCCAGTCCGATCAAGATCATCCCGTCCTCCCGGCGCGCAGCCCGTTCACCCTGTCGATCAGGAGTGGTTTTCACTGGCATTTCCAAGCCTTCCAGCCTATGCAGGGATAGCTCCGACAAAGGTCCTGAACCGGCTCGATTGCGCCATCAGGTGTCGCGATCCGGTGGAACGCGGAGCGCCATGGATAATTCATTGAAACGGTTTTGCAAATGTCTGATCTCGACCTCGGATTTTACCCTTCCGAGAAGGTGGCCCTTTTTATCGACGGTGCCAATCTCTACGCCGCAGCACGCACCCTGAACTTCGACATCGACTATCGGAAGCTGCGCACGGTTTTCGCCAAGCACACCAATCTGGTACGCGCCTTCTACTACACGGCGCTGCTGGAGGATCAGGAGTATTCGCCCCTGCGCCCGCTGGTTGACTGGCTGGACTACAACGGCTTCACGATGGTGACGAAGCCCGCGAAGGAATTCGTCGGCCATGACGGACGGCGCAAGGTCAAGGGCAACATGGATATCGAACTGGCCATCGACATGATGGAGATGGCCGGTTTCATCGATCATGCGGTCCTGTTCTCCGGCGACGGTGATTTCCGAAGCCTGTTGGAGGCCGTGCAGCGCCGGGGCCTGCGCTGCACCGTTGTCAGCACGATCAAGACGCAGCCGCCGATGATCGCCGACGAGCTGCGCAGGCAGGCGGATCGCTTCATCGAGCTGCAGACCCTGCAGCCGCTGATCGGGCGGGAAGGTTTCGTGCGTCCGCAGCATCCGCGCCGGGATGATGCCCCGCGTGGCAATGTCCGCGATGATGAGGACGATGACGATTACGATGATGAACTGGTCAGCTGACATCCGGCCATGACTGCGCACGAACCGGCCCCGGACTGCACCCTGTGCCCGCGCCTCACAGCCTTCCGGCAGGACAACCGGGCCGCCTATCCCGACTTCCACAACGGTCCGGTCCCGGCCTTTGGCGATATCGGGGCGCGGTTGCTTGTCGTCGGTCTCGCTCCCGGACTGAAGGGGGCGAACCGGACCGCCCGACCGTTCACCGGCGACTATGCGGGTGACCTGCTCTATCCGTCGCTGACCGATGCCGGTTTCGCGCGCGGAACCTATGGCGCGCACCCCGGCGACGGGCTGGAACTTGCTGATTGCCGCATCACCAACGCTGTCCGCTGCGTTCCCCCGGCCAACAAGCCGACGGGGGACGAAGCGAAGACCTGTCGTCCCTTCCTGGTGGCCGAGATCGCGGCAATGGCGAATCTTCGGGCGCTGCTGGCGCTGGGTCGGTTCGCGCATGAAGCCGTGATCCGCACCTTCGGGCTGCGACAGAAGGATCACGCATTCGGCCATGGTGTCATGCATCAACTGCCGAACGGACTGCTGCTGGCCGACAGCTACCACTGCTCCCGCTACAACGTGAACACCAACCGGCTGACGGCGGAGATGTTCGCCGACGTGCTGGCGGCGCTCAGCGACCGGATGGACCACTGAAGGTCCCGTATCCCGGTGGTTGACCCTATCGCGCGTCGTGGAAGATCACGCCGAGTGTCTGCCGGTGCCCTGCCTTCACGGTGGAAACACCATGACGCATGGTCACGCGGAAATGCCCGCGCTTGCCGGGCACGGGCCGCTGATTGACGGCAAACAGCAGGCCTTCACCTTCGTCGAGCATGATCGCCTCCGCGCGGGACTGCATGCGCGGTCGCGCTTCCGTCAGGACAAATGCCCCGCCACTGTAGGTCTCCGGCGCGCTGAGCATGACGACAAGCTGAATGGGAAAGTGCATCTCCCCATAAAGGTCCTGGTGCAGACGATTGTAGTCCCCCGGCCCGTAGTCGAGCAGCAGCGGTGTCGGTCGCAACTGCCCCGCCCGGTGGCATGCCGTCAGATAGTCATCGTGCCGATCCGGAAACCGTTCGGCCTTTCCCATGCGCTTCATCCACTGGTTGGCCAATGGTGCCAGTTCGGCATAGGCGTGGCGACGCAGGTCGGCCACACGCTGCGGCAGCGGATAGGCGAAGTACTTGTAGCTGCCCTGTCCGTAGCCGTGCCGCTGCATGACCACATGGCTGCGGAACAGCGCATTGTCGACAAACAGGGGACGCAGGGAAGCGGTTTCCCCGGTATCGAGCAGGCCCGGCAGCCGCGCAAATCCCCGTTCGTCCAGCTCCGATCGGATCCTGTTCCAGTCCTGCACGCTCATGCCCGGACAAACCTGTCGAAGACCCGGCCATCGACGCAGAGCAGGCCGGCGAAGATCAGCAGGAACCCGGCAGCGGTGGATGGCGTGACCTGTTCATCCAGGAAGATGACACCCAGCGCCATGGCGCTCGGTGGAATCATGATGGTCACCAGCATGAGATTGGTCGCCCCGGCGGTCGCCAGGATGCGGAAGTAGAGGATGTAGGCCAGTGCGGTGCAGAACGTCCCGAGCGTCGCCCAGGTCAGCAGCACCCCCAGGCTCGGCACCGCCGTCGGCACCCCCTCCATGAACAGGGCGACCGGCAGCATGATCAGGGTCGAGGAGGTCAGCATGCCGGCCCCGGAAACCGTCGGCGCAAAGCGTTTCAGACGGCGACCGTAAACACTGGCGAAGCTGTAGCAGAGCGCGGCGCAGAGTACCGCGATCTGGCCAGGCAGGCTGCCGTCCAGCCCGTGAAAGGCGTCCGGGCCGACCAGCACGGCGACACCGCCCATGCCCAGCACGACCCCGGCGGTCCGCATCATGGTTGCCCTTTCATCCTGTGTCAGCAGGTGAGCAACGATCACGACGAACAGCGGTGTGGTGGCATTCAGGACCGAGGCGAGACCACCGGTGATCCAGGTCTGCCCCCAGAAGATCAGCGTGAAGGGTATGGCATTGTTCAGCAGGCCCATCACCAGCAGGTCCCGGAAGTCGACCAGCGTGCGCGGCAAGGCGACACCGGAGACCAGCACGACAATCCAGAGGACAGCGGCACCACAGGCCACCCGCCCCAGCACCAGGGTGAAGGGTCCGACCTCCGTCAGCGCAATCTCGACGAAGAAGAAGGTCGCGCCCCAGAGCAGCGAAAGCGCCAGCATCATCGTCCATTCCAATGCACCCATGCGCATCCGGTCTCACTCCCCTTCAGGGTCTCGCTTGAACGACCCTGCCCGTTTCCGCCTGCATCGGCTTCCCGCCCCTTGTTGTCAAAGCCTCTTTGCACAATCAGCTTGCCTTGGCGGCGGCGGCCCGGCATGGCTGCACCGACATGCAACGGGAGACGGCAATGCGCAGGATCGGTCAGTTCATCGATGGTCAGGCAGTCACTGGCAGCGGCGGAACCACATTCGACAGCATCGATCCGGCGACCGGTGAGACGCTGGCAACCGTATCTTCCGCCACGGCGGACGAGATCGACAGCGCCATTTCCGCGGCCGCTGCGGCGCAGCAGGAATGGCAGGCCACGGATGGTGCCCACAAGGCCGCGATCCTGAACCGTATCGCCGACGCCCTGACCGACAGGCGGCAGGAACTGGCGGAGCTGGAGGTCGCCGATACGGGCAAGCCGATCTCCGAAGCACCGGAAGCCGACATCGACAGTGCGGCAGACTGCTTCCGCTTCTTTGCCGGGGTGGCGCGCAGCATCCGCGGGGAGAGCATCGACCTGCCGGATACGCTGATCTACACCCGCCGCGAGCCATGGGGGGTCTGTGCCGGTATCGGCGCCTGGAACTACCCGATCCAGATTGCGAGCTGGAAGGCGGCACCGGCCCTCGCCTGCGGCAACGCCATGGTCTTCAAGCCCAGCGAGATGACTCCGCTGACCGCGATGGAACTGGCCGCGATCATCCAGCAGGCCGGCGTCCCCCGGG